>DATLTI010000001.1:0-1124 GCA_035533675.1 Acidimicrobiales bacterium
TCGATGACCGCCGTCCGCATGATTGAAGAAAGGAGACGGTACGCCTTCGCCGCAGTGGCGGGATGATTCTGAGCGATGCCAGCGTGCCAGCCCCGAATTTTCGAAGGTGCGAGTCCCGCCAATGTCACTTGACCAAGCGAAGGCAGAATGTGTTTGTCGAGTATGTAGCGATACAACTCTCTTGTTCGAAGGGCTAAATCTGGGCGACGCTTGAGCCACTCCTCGGCGTAGGTTCGAAGCGATACTTCGCCCTCTCTTGGATCAATCCACGCGCCGCGACGGAGATCGACCTCAATCGTTGACAGATATGCCAGTGCGTCGGCCTTAGCTGAAAAGTTTCCTGCAGAGTATCGCTGACCGTCGCGCCAGTACATTACTTGCCAAGAGCCCGAGGGACGTTTGCGCACTGTTCCAAAATGCCGTCGCCCCGTCATGGCATAACCTTGGCGATCAAGGTGAGCGCTCTACGGTCGCAGCGGATAGCCCGCCCCTCAGTATTCGAACAGCAGTAGGCGGCTACGCGAGACCTTCGATTTGTCTTCTGCGCGGTCATTGCCATTGTCTCGTCATGGTATATGGCCAGTGTGACTTTGCCAATTCGCTCTGATGGTATCTGCGAAGCACTTTTACGACAAATGTATTCTCGCCTCATCGTTTTGCCTCGACACGCTGGCTGACAACCCACTGATTAAGGTCAGACTCCAAGAACCTCACCCTGGTCCCCGCAAGCTTCACGAAGGGGATACGCCGCTCCTGGACGAGGCGCCGGATAAACCTTTCGGAGCATCCGAGATGGTTAGCCGCGGCTGGGATGTCCAAGAGCGGTCGATCGACGTACTCACGACTGGATCGCTCACGAGGGGCCAAAGCATCTTGGACGAGTGGCTTTCTATCCACGAGACGCCTCCACGCGCACAATCACGCGGGCTGCTTGAACTAGCGAAAGGTCGTTTCCCATGGCCGATTTCCCTTCGCTACTCAATAACTCGGCCGGCGGTAATGCTGGCGTCAATACCAGCATCGAGAACGTCGAGCTCGGAGTCAGTGTTCGGGCGGTAGACGGATTCAATCGGCGGAGAATTCACGTCTTGCCATTCGTCAACGAAACTTCGGACGATGTCAGT
>DATLTI010000002.1:0-1083 GCA_035533675.1 Acidimicrobiales bacterium
AGTCCCTCGGCTACAACCTCTTCAGTGACCTTGGGTGCACCCTGCTCGTAGTACTCCCACGCGCGTTCGGTGCCTCCGGCCTCAACCATCATGATCGCGATCTCCGCGTCATTTTCCTCCGAGAGTGCCCGTCCTGCGACCACAAGCTCGAAGGTGCAGTCATCGCCCTCTTGGTAGGTGGGGTGAGGAATCCAGACGCCATCGGTCGAGAACGCGACGCGCACGGCGCCGATCGGTCCATCGAAGGGAACTCCCGAGATCATCAATGCAGCAGACGCTCCATTGATCACCTGAACATCGTGTGGGTTCTTCTGGTCAGCAGCAATAACGGTTCCGACGACGTGGACCTCGTTGCGAAAGCCCTCCGGGAACGAGGGACGCAGCGGGCGGTCGGTCAATCGAGCGGTCAGTGTTGCCTGATCGGATGCCTTTCCCTCTCGACGGAAGAACGAGCCGGGAATCTTTCCCGCGGCATACATCCGCTCTTCGATGTCAACCGTGAGGGGAAAGAAATCCGTTCCCTCTCGTACCTTGCGTGCAGCGGTCGCGGTGACGAGCACCATGGTGTCGCCGACTCGGACAACGACTGCACCGTCTGCAAGACCGGCGAGTTTTCCTGTTTCAAATGAAATTGTGCGATCGGTCCCGCTAATCGGGGCCGAGACAGTGATGGCATCCGCCATGTCACTCCTTGGGGTTGTGGCACACGCCATGCCAGTTCCCAGTTGTCGCGCACCCGACAGTTCGAGTACTCGGCGACTGGCAGCTGGCTCCTGCGCGTGTCGATGGTTGGTGTTCGGCGATGAACACGGGGACAAGATGACCTTCACCTTGCGCGTATCGCAGCGCCGCGGTGCGCCGAACGCACACTGCGCCCGGTTTCTCTTCCCAGCAGCGCCGGGAGGAGAAGATCTAGCGACGAATACCGAGGCGCGCGATCAGCGCACGGTATCGCTCGACATCATTTGCACGGACGTAATCAAGCAGACGACGGCGGTGGCCAATCATCTTCATGAGTCCCCGACGGGTGTGATGATCACCCTTGTGAAGCCTAAGGTGTTCGGTAAGGTGATTGATCCGTTC
>DATLTI010000003.1:0-6163 GCA_035533675.1 Acidimicrobiales bacterium
TGACCGTGAGGCCAAACAACTTGCCTGTTATGTGGTCGCCAACAGTGATGTTGACTGCGAGCATTCCGCCCATTACTGCGTGACTCCTGCGGTCGAGGAACGAAGAAGGGAGACTACAAGATTTCCAAGCAGCACGAAGTAAAACAGCGCTACGCCTCCCGCGGTCCCAAGGCCGAGGTAGACGGAAGCAAACATTAGGCCAAGAACGACTACCGTCGTTGCAGAAAGTCGCACAAGAGTGCGCGACGCGAGGACGCGGGTCGGCTTTGCAACCTGATCAGCATTTACCTTGGCCACTGATTTCGCGACGAGGCGGATATTGATGAGTCCAACGCCAAGTCCGATGCAGATTCCCAGCCCAACGAGGATGTGTGAGAGCAGGGCAGTCACCACGAGGGCGACGATGCCGACGCCGATTGAACCAAACACGGTGCGACGAAGCAACCGGTCAATCTCGCCTAGCGAAAGTTGCTCAAACAGCTGGGTGAAGCGATCCATAGCTCTTCTCAGTTCGGGCGCGACGCCATTGTAAAATGGACGAGCGACATGACGGGCACTAAAGATATCTCCGAATTCGGACATACATCGCCACGACGGCGATGGCAACGCCAACACCAAGCCCAACAAAGGTGATCGTCACACCGGCGCCAGTCATCTGCCCAATCCAGTACCCACCGCCCACTCCGAGGGCAACGAGCAACCCGGCAGTAAGACCAAGTCCGATGAGCTCACCAAGTCCTGGACCGAGCGGTGGCGTCATGCTCAGCGCCTATCCTCGCACCTCAGAGGTAGTGAAGCAAACTCCAGTTCGTGCGAAATCTGGCTACACATGTGAGGCTCCGTCACGGTCCCGGTCCCCGCTGTTTTCGGTCTCATCGCCACCTTTGGAGCTCGTTCCCCGGTGGGTGCGGTGCGTTCGCGAGTGCGGGTGTGCGAGACCTGAGCGGCCAAAGACAAATGACGATAAAAGGCTCCTCCATCGCCGGTTCAGGTGTGCTGGCCCATCGTCGCGGGCCCGGTGCTCGGGAGGGGGCCTTGGGGCGAATCCCGGACGAAACATCGTATAGAGGCCGACTCCCAGGATCGCCACGCCAACCGGGACAAAGGCGTTTGCATGGCTGTTGAAGGTCGGAAGAAGGACAAAGGCACTCAACACCAAAGTCCAGGCCCACAAGATCAACACCGCCCGGCGATGCCCGTGGCCAAGCCGGACAAGCCGGTGATGCAGGTGCCCAAGATCTCGTTCGGTAACTCCGGTGCGCGAGATGGTGCGTCGGACGATCGCAAACGCGGTGTCGAACATCGGCACTCCGAGAATGAAGAAGGGAATGAACAGCGGCGCAAAGCGGAAGAAGGTCAGACCCGATACGTCGACTCCGGAGTTCACGGAGTTCTCGGTGCGACCACCGATGACCATTGTCTGGACGGCAAGAGAGAGCCCAAGAAACAACGATCCCCCATCTCCCATGAAGATCCGCGCCGGATGGAAGTTATGCGGAAGAAATCCAATGCATGCGCCGCAGGTGATCGTCGCAATCAACGGACCGATGTTGTCCTGGCCAAGGTCACCGAGAAATTCAAGCCGCAGGCCATAGATGCACAGAGAGGCACTTGCGATACCGACAATGCCAGCAGCAAGTCCATCGAGTCCATCGATCAGGTTCACTGAGTTGGCCATTCCAACCACCCACAGTGCGGTAACGAGCGGCAGGATCGAGGGCGCCAGGGAGATGATCGACGCATCAAAGGGCAACTTGAAGTAGTACATCGTGACCCCGAGGAAGACGAGGACCATCGCCGCGAGTACCTGGCCTGCGACCTTGGCAGGCGCAGAGATATGGCGGATGTCATCGGCAACACCAACGAGATAGATCACGAGCCCCGCGACGACGACGCCAAGTGGCTCTGAGGAGCCATGAAATATCCGGGCAAGCGCGCCGAAGTGTGAGGCGATCTCCATCGTGATTCCAAAGGAGAGGAACATCGCCGCGCCGCCAATTATCGGAGTGGGACGGGTGTGGATGTGATCTTGTCCTGGCTGATCGACCGCTCCGAAACGGACTGCAAGAGACCGGATGGGAAAGCTGAGCAGATAGGTCAACCCAATCGCGATGGCAAAGACAACGAGATAGGCCTCGTGGTTTGTCACGTGACATCACCCACGCCTTTGGATTGGAGCATCTAGGAGATGATGGCGTCCGGATATGGGTCAAAGGCCGAGCAGAGCAAGCGCACCTCTTCACGTACCGCCGAAAGCACACTCTCGTTCTCGTGGTCACGCAGGACGCGCCCGATGAGCGATCCGATTGTGGCCATTTCAGCTACGCCCATGTTGGCAGTCGTCTCAGCGGGTGTACCAAGTCTCAGTCCACTCGTCACAAAGGGAGAGCGCGGATCGTTGGGGATCTGGTTGCGGTTACAGGTGATCCCTGCTCTGTCGAGCGCATCCTGAGCTGCCTTTCCGGTGAGGTCCGCGTCAAATGTGCGAAGGTCAAGGATGATCTGGTGATTCTCCGTGCCACCGGCGACAAGTCGGAATCCCTCCGCGGCAAGCGCCTCGGCAAGCGCTGCGGCGTTGATGACAACACGCGACGCGTAATCCTTGAAGCTCGGCCGCATGGCCTCACCGAATGCGACCGCCTTGGCCGCAATCACGTGCTCAAGCGGACCACCCTGAAGACCCGGAAACACCGCTGCGTCGATTGCCTTTGCAAATTCCTGATTGCAGAGAATCGCTCCACCACGTGGACCGCGAAGTGTCTTGTGTGTCGTAAAGGTCACGATGTCAGCAACCCCGACCGGATTTGGATGCTCGCCGCCCGCGATCAGCCCGGCAGGGTGTGCGGCATCGAACATGAACAGCGCACCGACCTCATCGGCGATCTCGCGAAAGGGCTTGGGATCGATGATGCGGGTGTACGCCGTGGTTCCCGCAACGATGATGCGTGGTCGCTCTCGTAGTGCAAGGTCGCGCACCTGGTCAAGATCGATGCGCTCGCCCGTACCATCCTCGTTGGCAGGAGTCACGCCGTAGGAGACAAATCGATAGGTCTTACCGGTGATCGACACTGGAGAACCGTGTGTCAGGTGCCCGCCCTGGTCAAGGCGCATCGCGAGGATCGTGTCACCGGCCTGTGCGACACCGAGATAGACCGCGAGGTTCGCCGGCGCACCTGCATGAGGCTGGACATTCGCGTGGTCCGCGCCGAACAACTGCTTGACGCGTTCGCGGGCAAGATCTTCAACTGCATCGGCATAGACATTGCCGCCGTAATAACGGCGCCCGGGATATCCCTCTGCGTATTTGTTCGTCAGTACCGACGCTGTCGCGGCCATGACCGCTGGCGAGGTGAAATTCTCCGACGCGATGAGCTGCAGCGTCGTGCGCTGGCGGTTGAGCTCGTTATCGAGAATCTTCGCGACCTCAGGGTCGGAATCAAACAATGAATCTGCGGCCTCGAAACTCACTGCGCCTCCTCAAGACGTTGGATCTTCGCAACTCGTTGAGCATGGCGCTCTCCGGCAAATGTTGCAGACAAGAATGCATCGAGCGCCTCGATCGCGACAAGTACACCGATAACGCGCGATCCGAAGCAGATCACGTTCGCATCGTTGTGTTCACGCGCAAGATGCGCCGTGGTCAAATCGTGCACAACAGCTGCTCTGACTCCATTGATCTTGTTTGCCGCAATCGAGATCCCGATTCCGGTCCCGCAGCAACAGACCCCGAAGTCGGCATCGCCAGCAGCGACGAACCGGCCTACGGCCTCGCCGAAATCGGGATAGTCAACCGATTCAGGTGAGTGGGCGCCAAGGTCGAAAAGCTCGTGGCCTTTGTTGCCAAGATGGGCAACGAGGAGGTTTTTGAGTTCGAGGCCCGCATGATCAGAGCCGAGAGCGATACGCACAGCGCAAGTGTAGTGACATCGCACCTCTTCTATCACTGCGAGCCACACGGGTTGCCCCGGCTCCAATGGCCTCAGGCAAGGGCCAAGAGCACCATTTCCAGAGAAACCGCGCCTTCGCGAAGCGCCACCGGTGACTCTCCGGTGAGGTCAATCACACTTGATACCGCTCCTGCGCACTCGCCGCCGTCGAGAACGACAAGTTCGCTCCCAAAGACCTCGATCAGCTGTGCGGGAGTTGTGCACGGAGGACCACCGTGCACATTTGCGCTCGTCACTCCAAGTGGGCCAACAGAGCGACACAGCTCTCTGAGCCCTCCGAGTGCGGGAACACGAAGGCCAATCGTCGACCTATCGCCTCCAAGGTCAAAGGTGCATGACACATCACGGGCAACCACGAGCGTGAGCGCACCGGGCCAGAACGCCTCCCCGACACGGCGGAGCGCGCCTCGCGCGGTCTCATCACATAATGCAAGCGCGCACGAGAGATCTGCAACCATTACCGGCACCGCAACCGAACTCGGACGTTGTTTTTTTGAAAACAGCGCCATGGCCGTTCCAGTCACTTCAAGCGCGACACCGAGCCCATAGACGGTGTCGGTTGGAACTGCGACAACCTCGCCCGCGAGCAGATGCGCGCTCGCTCGCTCGAAGTCATCTTCTCCAATCAACTGGCGCCTACCCATGCGGTCTCCGTGCCACGAGGATGCGATCGCGACCAGCAAGGTCCTGTGCCACCTCGACATCGCGAAAGCCGGACCGGGTCGCGAGATTGCGCACCGCATCTGCCTGGGTGGCGCCGATCTCACAGATGAGCACACCTTTGTAGCGAAGAAAACGCGGGGCTCCGGCGATGATCGTCTCAAGATCTTCGAGACCACTCGGTCCAGAGACGAGCGCCGAATACGGGTCGTGATCGCGTACCACAGGCGCAAGGTGTTGCCATGTATCTTCATCGATATAGGGAGGGTTTGAAATGATGCAATCGACCGATCCAGGTTCAATTGACACGAGTGGCTCGTACCAACTCCCGAGCAGGAGTTCAATACGCTCACGAGCGCTCTCTTGGAGCCGACCGGTGTTTTCAGCCGCAAGCGCGAGTGCCTCTGTTGCGACATCGACTGCAATGATCTCGACAAGGTCATCCTCATCGGCGATCGCGCAGGCGATCGCTCCCGATCCCGTGCCAAGATCGATGGCGCTGAGTCGGCGCTCTTTGGCCCCAATAACTTTTGATTCCTCTCGCATGCGCGACAGCTCCGCGAGTGCGACGCCAACGAC
Organism: Acidimicrobiales bacterium; assembly: GCA_035533675.1. GTDB lineage: Bacteria > Actinomycetota > Acidimicrobiia > Acidimicrobiales > Bog-793 > CAIVND01. Next base: position 5,187 of record DATLTI010000003.1, read on the forward strand.
CTCTTCGGTCTCTTGACGTGGAATCAGTGCGCGCGAATCGACGAGCAGCTCCACGTAGCGAAACGGCCAGTGACCAACGAGATGTTGCAGCGGCACCGCATCAAGACGCGACGTAACGAGTGTCGCGAGCTTTTTGAGATCTGCTGGTGGAATCGGCTCATCAAGACGAAGGACGAGGGTGGCGAAACTGGTGCCAGATACCGCTTCGAGAAGGATCCTTGCCTCGTGGCCTGCACCAAGCGAGGCCGAGATACGGACAAGTTCGCTCCGCCAGGTCGGTTGTATCTGGCGATCGATCACGAGTCGCTCAGCCCTCACCGAGCTGACGTGCCCTTTCATCGACAAGAAGCGCGTCAACGAGTTCATCGAGTTCGCCCTGGAGCACACGATCAAGTTTGTGAAGCGTAAGTCCGATGCGATGATCAGTGACTCTGTTGTCTTTGAAGTTATAGGTGCGGATCTTGTCTGAGCGTCCGCCACTACCGACCTGATCGCGCTTTGCCTTTGAGGTCTCTGCAGCGATTCGATCCTGCTCGAGTTTTAACAGTCGCGCGCGAAGTACCTGAAGGGCCTTGGCCCGGTTCTGAATCTGGCTCTTCTCGTCTTGCATCGCGACGACAAGTCCGGTTGGAAGGTGGGTAATCCTCACAGCCGAGTCGGTGGTGTTCACCGACTGCCCACCCGGACCCGTACTGCGGTAGTAATCGACACGGAGCTCGGACGCGTTGATCTCGACCTCAACCTCGTCTGCCTCTGGCAACACGGTGACCGTTGCCGCACTGGTGTGAATACGTCCCTGGGATTCGGTTGCAGGAACGCGCTGCACTCGGTGTGTACCACCTTCGAGCTTGAGGCGCTGCCATGCATCTTCACCCTTGACGAGGAAGGTCACCTCATCGATACCACCAAGATCAGAGACCTGGAGTCCGAGTGTCTCGGTCTTCCATGAACGCACCTGCGCGTAGCGCAGATACATC
>DATLTI010000004.1:0-5630 GCA_035533675.1 Acidimicrobiales bacterium
CCGCCCGCTGCGGAGCAGGGACGCCTCCAAGGAACAGATCACCCCGATCGAAGGACTGCCCGCGCTCTCGCTCGATGCACTGACCTCGGTCGCCTATGGGCCCGAGGCGATCATCGTCGTTCTCGCCCTCGCGGGCCAAGGCGCGCTTCATCTCGTGCTGCCGATCACCATCTTCATCATCGTGCTGCTCGCCGTCCTGATCTTCTCGTACCGACAGGTGATCGAGGCCTATCCGGGCGGAGGCGGTGCGTACGCGGTCTCGCGCGCGAACTTCGGCGCGCACGTGGGCCTCGTTGCGGCGGCATGTCTCATCGTCGACTACACACTCACGGTGGCAGTATCCATCGCCGCCGGAGTGGGTACGCTCACCTCAGCCTTCCCTGGTCTGTCGCCTATGACCGTGCCGATCTGTCTTGGGATACTCGCCGTCGTCACGTTGTTCAATCTCAGAGGCCTCGGAGACGCTGCCCGGGCCTTCCTCGTTCCAACGATGATCTTCATCGTCGGCCTTTTCGCCATCATCATCATCGGCTTGATCCATCCGCTCGCTTTGCATGTGCCACAGCCCGGACGCTCGTTGCTCGCCGCGCACGGCCTTGAGACCGTGACCGTGTTGATGGTCCTGAAGGCTTTTGCCGCTGGATGCAGCGCGCTCACCGGTGTCGAGGCGATTGCCAACGGCGTCCCCTTGTTCAAAGAGCCAAGAATCGTGCGTGCGAAACGTACCGAGCTGCTTCTCGGCATCATCCTGGGAGCAATGTTGCTCGGGCTCGCAGTACTCGCGAGCCGTTGGAATGTCGGTCCCCGCTCGGGTCAAACGGTCCTCAGCCAGATCATGGCCTTCGCGGTTGGTCGTCACTGGGCCTACTACATCGTGTCGCTCACGATCACTCTCGTACTCGCGCTCGCGGCCAACACCTCGTTCGGTGGCCTTCCCATCCTTACGAGTCTGCTCTCGCACGACGACTACCTTCCACATCTCTTTTCGCTCAGGGGTGACCGACAGGTGTTCGCAAACGGCATCTGGGTACTCGCGGCGATGTCGGGCGTGCTCCTCGTCGTCGTCGATGGAAATACCATTCGCATGATTCCGCTCTTCGCGATCGGTGTCTTTACCGGCTTCACGCTCGCCCAGAGCGGCCTTGTCGTCCACTGGTGGAAGAAAAGGCCAACAGGATGGCGCCACCGTGCCGCGCTCAACGGACTCGGTGCCACAATGACTGCACTCGCTACGGTCGTCTTCCTTTTCTCGAAGTTCCTCGAGGGTGCATGGGTGGTAGTCCTTGCTGTGCCAGCGTTCGTTCTCCTCTTTGTGCGGATCCACGCTTACTACGAGCGAACTGGACGCGAGCTCGGGCTCGGCGAGATGACCGGAAAACCAAAGGCCGAACACTCAATCATCATCGTGCCCGTAACCGCGGTGTCACGGCTCACGCGCCACGCAATCTCCGAAGCGCTATCGCTCAGCAAAGAGGTCATAGCTGTCACCGTGATTCTCGAAAGTGGTGATGAGCGCGATACCCGCGCACAGACACTTGAGCGGGAGTGGGCCGCATGGGACCCGGGCGTGCCTCTTCAGATCCTCCATACCGACTATGCCTCAGTCGTAAAACCGATCATCTCGTTCATCGATGAGCTGCGCAAGCGCCATCAACAACAGATTGTTGTGCTTATCCCAGTCGCCGTTCCCGATCGTGTCCGCTATCAACTGCTCCATAACCAAATCGACATCGCGCTCTCGTCAGCGCTGCGCTCGCGCACTGACCTCATTGTCGCCCGCATTCGCCTGCCAATAGAGACCCTGGCGCGCGAAGGCGACAGCGCCGATTACCTTCCGGACGGTTCGGCTTCGAGCATCCCCGAAACACGAGGAGATCCACTGCCAGCGACCGATTGATACGCTCGGCACAGCGCGCCATAATTGCCGAGCTCCCTGTCGCCATCTTCGCGATTGATCCATCGGCGCTCGTTATCCGTATCACTTTGCGACCGCAAGGTTCTTGCCTGGATCGGAGTCGGCCATGTGGATTCGAGGGATTGTCGGGGTCGTGCTCCTTTTGGCTGGTGCTGTCTGGATCGCGCAGGGGACCGGCGCAATGCACGGATCGGGAATGAGTGGCCATGGCCAGTATGCGGTTCTTGGCGTCGTCGTAATCGTGATCGGCTTGGTGCTGCTTGTGTGGACGAGTCATGTCCGAAGGAGCCGAGCGCGCCAAACAGCTCGATCTCCGGTGCGGCAGTCACGGCTCGAGCTCATAGTTGCTGATTCCGGTACCGCGTGTGCGACTTTCTCCTATTACCCTTCCTTCAGCTATCCCTTGAACATCGATCGAAGGGCGTCTTGGTGTGTGACGGCAAACGCGATGTGAACCGAAGACGACGAGGAACACCGCGGCGACAAACACCTCGATCGCCATTCAACAAGCACACGAGTAGATATTGGAGGATGGCATCATGACCACACCGGTCGATGAGCAAGAACGATCTCGGTTGTGCGATCTCCTCACTGAGCTTGGTCCTGATGCACCAACGCTCTGCGAAGGCTGGACCACTGCTGACCTCGCGGCCCACCTCGTTCTCCGGGAGCACTTCAAGAAATGGCCCAAGGAGCGGCTCGCCGCCGAAAAAGCGAAGGGCTTCACCATGCTCGTCGGTCGAATTCGTGATGATACACCGCTGATCCCATGGAGAGTTCCGGGCGTCCGGGTCTTGCTTAACGGTCTGGAGTACTTCATCCATCATGAAGACGTACGTCGTGCCAATGGATTGCAACCCAGAACCGATACCACCGAACTCCACGATCTGTGCTGGCGCATGACGGGGTTCGTGGGGCGGCGCGTCGCCCGTGGAATTCATCCCCTCGGGCTCGAGCTCAAAAGCACCGATGGCCGCGTCCGCTCGTTTGGCTCTGGCAAGTTGGCGACCTTGAGCGGACCGCCAACCGAACTCGTTCTGTACCTTTCAGGGCGACGCTCCACCGCACAGGTCGAGCTTGGCGGATCACCCGAAGCGGTTCAAGCGATGGAAAGTAGCCGGTCTGGTTTGTAGTGCTGAGTCAACACCTCTGCTCGTCAAGTCGATGACTTCTGGTTAACGCGTCGGAGACAAGACCGAGCCCGATCGCGAGCATCCAAGAGTCCTTGCTGACAGCGATTCCTTGGCTGGAGGGCCAGACGCTTCCCTCTTTGCGCATGGCCGGGATGCGCGCATACATACCGAGAAGCGCTCCTGAGAATCCCGAAAGAGCTGCGCCGGCGAGGACGGTGGGAACACTCGGTAGTAGCAAGCTGGCGCCTACAGCCATCTCGCCTACTGCCAGCATGCGGAGAAATTTCTTCGGCTGCAGCGATTTGAAGATCGGGTACGCGTTTGCTGCCATGCCGTGAACAGCCTTGGCCGTAGATTCTTCACCGCTCCACTTCTCAATCCCGGTGTGCAGAACGTACGCACCGACAATCAATCGCCCAGGCAGTTCACGAAACTTCATCGGCTAACTCCTCTAACAACTCTCATGCGCCTCCGTATCATCCTATTGAGAGAAGTCGCTCATTCCGATCGCCCGTCACTTGGCCTCTCGAACTGCGAGTGGTTTCAAACTCCTGGGAAGATCGCACGGAGTTCGTCGAGTGAGGGCGCGTTCCCACTGAGCCTGACAAGGGGAACGTCAACATCTGACAAGCGGCCGTAGACGAGGCGGACAAGGCACTCTGCGGGGAGTCGCAATTCGCTCGAGTGTTCGGCGGTTTCGCCAGAAAGGAGTTCGACCGTTTCGCCTACATCAAGGCCGAAGTAACGATCGGGGCCCGTCGTCGCGACGGCGACTCGACACCGCAATCCGCCCGGCTTGCCCACTCGGCTGACGAGTTCGCCGAGCGTGTCGACGAGCAGGTCGACGGCGTCGGGGGCGACGGTCGCTGTTGGATTCAGTGACACCGCGATGTCCCAAGCGTGAAGGGCGAGTTCACCAAGGCGCATCCGCGCCAGCGCGGAGAGGTCGAGATCCCTCCCAAAAAGATCGAGGTGCCAGTGCTCTGGCGGTGCAGCAGCGAGAGACTCGAAGCGATCCACCACCACGTTGTCGGAGCGGACCGCATCGGTAGCTTGGGCCTGCGCGCTCTTCGCGTTCCAGATGTCCCAGATCGGGGTGAAGGCGTCAGCCCCAGGGGCAGGCTGTCCGCTCAGTCCGGCATCGAGGGACAGGTTGAAGATCTCCGCCTGGGACCCGAGATGAGAGCACACCTGCGCGATCGACCACTCCGCCGCATACGAGGGTTGTTCGAGCTGTTCGACGCTGAGCGGCTCAACCAGCGCCGCCAGCGCGTCGTGCGAATTCCGTAGGGCGCGAATCACCGAAGCGGCCTCAGCGCTGGTTGGTCCTTTCGTCATGCGGGAACGAAGCGGGCGACGACGTTCGCCTTCGCCACCATCGACGACATGTGGAGCGGACTCCAGGTCATTCCAAACTTACTGCGGTCCACGATCAGCTCGGCTCGAAGCGTGACCGACTGAGCGGATAGGCCTTCCACGGTCGCAGTGAACGCGATCGGCTCGACGTAGCCGGCTGCCTCCAATGTTCCGGTACATTTCAGGCTCAACGGACTCATGGGCTTAGCGGCGTGGACAGCCACAACGATCTCACCATGATGCTCGACATCGAAAAAGTCCTTCGAGCGCAGGTGCGTGTCGCGCTTTTTGTTCTTCGTACTGAGTGAGGACGCTTTGATGACCAGCCGGCCGCTGATCGTCCCGCCGTCGCCGACCGCGCCGTCGCCGGCGAACTCCCCGAACGAGCCGTGGACGGTGATGGCACCCCAGAGGTGCTTGACGGCGAAGGTGACAGCGGTGGTGACGGGGTCGAGCTTCCACGCTCCTTGCCCGAACCCACTATTGAGTAGGCCGTCGAAGTTAGCGCTTGGTCCTGGCGGTGAATCGGTCATGGCGTGTTCCTTTCGAGATCGCGCGGTGCGCGGAGTCCTTTGGACGAGCAACCGGAGTTCGGGCGAGGACGAACCTTGCGCGGTCCCGTCGCGATTGCTAGAGCGGTAGCGAGCGGCAAAGTCACGTCATCGATGACGAGCTGAGCATAACCAACCTCCGATGTCTCGCCGACGACAAGGAGTTGATGCAGGACAAGGGCAGGAAAGAGAGAAACGAGGAGGTCCAAGTTGCGAACCCCTGAGATCTCGCCACGCGCAAAAACCCACTCAAGCACCGTCTTCATCGCCGCATTTGGGGAGCGACAAGCCGTTCGCGAAAGACCTGGCGCAGTTCGGGGTCGCGCGGCAACGCGGTGATGAGGCCGATCATCACCTGAGTGTCGAACTGGCTATCGCCGCTCGCAGCGCTGCAAGCGATCGCTTCGAGATCGCCTCGAAGCGATCCCGTGTCGGGATGCTCCCGCTCTCCTTGTGAATCCTTGGGGCCCTTGTGCGCATTCAATGCGTCGACGACGAGCTCGGCCTTGTCCGACCGCCGTCAATAGCTCTTGACAACTACGTCATGTCGACGCGGGTTCGTGTAATGGCTGCGAAATTGAGATCAATTCCGCATTTGCGCCCCATTACGATGTCGCTCAGTTCGGCGTGCGCCTTGTTGCATCACCTCGGCACGCGGACGGGCTGCTTGTTACC
>DATLTI010000005.1:0-6296 GCA_035533675.1 Acidimicrobiales bacterium
GTCCCCGATCATCGGCGAAATGCGCGGGGCGAGTTGATGGAGATAGAGATCGGCAATCTCATCGCGGTCGAGCGCGAGCCGGTTGTAGACCTTCGCGAGGATGGCGTTCTTCTCGCGCACCGCGACGTCGAGTTTTTCAAGGAAGATCTTCTCGTCGAGTAGGTCTTGCACACGAAGCCCAATGCGAGCTGCCTTGTCGGCATAGGCCGGACCGATGCCGCGCTTGGTAGTCCCGAGCTTGTTCTTGCCAAGTGCCCGTTCGGTCGCGCGGTCAATTTCGTAGTGATAGGGCATGATGAGATGCGCGTTGCCAGAGACGACAAGGCGGCTCGTGTCCACGCCGCGTGACTCGAGCATGTCACACTCTGCAAGCAAAACCGCGGGGTCGACAACGACACCGTTGCCAATCACTGGCACGGTATGCGAGTAAAGAACTCCGCTCGGAACCAGCTGCAGGGCAAAGCTCTCGCCATCAACGACGATCGTGTGACCTGCATTATGGCCGCCCTGGTAACGAACCACCAGGCGCATGTCTTTGGCGAGAAGGTCGGTGAGCTTGCCCTTCCCCTCGTCACCCCACTGTGTTCCGACCACTACGGTCGCGGGCACGAGACTCCCTCCGGTTCGACGCCCGCAGGCAATCCTGGGGCGAGATGTACCCTACAAACGTAGTTCGTCAGCCCACGTACGCGAGTCCCATCTGCGCCAGTGCTGGCATATTTCATACTCTGGCAACGATTCGTCCGCGCAGACGATCACCACCTGAGACGCTCGATCAGGCAAGGACAAACTCTCCGTTGAGCGCGTCGACATGAACCGCCGTTCCTTCAGGGAATTGGCCGTTCAAGAGCGCCAGAGCGAGCGTGTCGCCGATCTCGCGCTGGATGACCCGGCGAAGCGGACGCGCACCAAAATCCGGGTCATATCCGCGCTCCGTGAGGAGCTCTTTTGCTGCCGATGACACCTGCAACACAAGGCCACGCTCCGAAAGTCGCTTGTCGAGCTGGCGAAGTTGGATCTCGACAATGCGCGATAGGTCCGCGCGGTCAAGAGTGCGGAACCGGACGATCTCGTCGATCCGATTGATGAATTCTGGCTTGAAGAAATCGCTCGGTTCGCCTCTTAGGTTCGAGGTCATCACCAAAACCGTGTTCGTAAAGTCAACTGTTCTGCCATGGCCGTCAGTGAGTCGTCCGTCATCAAGTACCTGTAACAAGATATTGAACACGTCAGAGTGTGCCTTCTCGATCTCATCGAGCAACACCACTGAATAGGGGCGACGCCGCACTGCCTCGGTCAGCTGTCCGCCCTCGTCATAACCGACATATCCCGGAGGGGCACCGATGAGTCTCGCTACCGCGTGCTTCTCCTGGTATTCGCCCATGTCGATCCGCACCATCGACTTGTCATCATCAAACAAGAATTCGGCAAGCGAACGTGCAAGCTCGGTCTTTCCGACACCGGTCGGTCCGAGAAAGAGGAACGATCCAATTGGACGGTTCGGATCCGAAAGACCAGCTCGCGAGCGACGGATGGCATTTGACACCATCTGGACAGCCTCGTCCTGTCCGATGACGCGCTCGCGAAGCACATCTTCCATCTTGATGAGCTTTTGCACCTCGCCCTGCATCAGCCGGCTGATTGGTACCCCAGTCCAGCGAGAGACCACCTCAGCGATGTCTTCCGCATCGACCTCTTCCTTGAGCATCTTCTGGTGCTCCTGGAGATCGGCTAGCCGCTTTGTCGCGCCAACTATCTCTTGTTCGAGAACGGGAAGCTCTCCATAGCGAATCTCCGCAGAGGCTCCAAGATTGCCATCGCGTTCAAAACGCTCTGCGTCCCCACGGCGCGATTCCAGGCGTTCCTTTCGCTCGCGGATCGCCATGATCGCGTCGCGCTCGGACTGCCAGTGGACGGTCATCGCGGTCTCTTGCTCGCGCAGGTTCGCTAACTCTTCGTCAATCTTGTCAAGACGCGCCATCGACGCGAGGTCCGTCTCCTTTGCGAGAGCGACTCTCTCAATCTCAAGCTGGCGCGCTCGTCGGGTAATGATGTCAATCTCGGTCGGCATCGAGTCAATTTCGATCCTCAACTTGCTCGCGGCCTCGTCAACAAGATCGATCGCCTTGTCTGGCAAGAATCTGCCCGAGACATATCGATCAGAGAGCACGGCCGCTGCGACAAGAGCGGCGTCCTGGATGCGCACTCCGTGGTGGACCTCGTAGCGCTCTTTCAGCCCGCGCAGGATCGCAACCGTGTCATCGACCGATGGTGGTCCAACATAGACAGGCTGGAAACGCCGCTCAAGGGCCGCATCTTTCTCGATGTTCTTGCGATACTCGTCGAGCGTCGTCGCACCGATCATGCGCAGCTCGCCGCGCGAAAGCATCGGCTTGATGATGTTTCCCGCATCGAGCGCGCCCTCTGCTGCACCCGCGCCGACGATGGTATGCACCTCGTCTAAGAAGGTGACGACCTGACCCTCTGATTCAGTGATCTCTTTCAAAACCGAGCGCAACCGCTCTTCGAATTCGCCTCGATACTTTGCCCCTGCGACCATTGCAGACAGATCGAGCGCGATCACCCGCTTGTTGCGAAGACCCTCGGGAACATCGCCCTCGACGATCCGGTTTGCAAGACCTTCGACGATTGCTGTCTTGCCAACTCCAGGTTCGCCGATGAGGACCGGATTGTTCTTCGTCCTTCTCGAGAGCACTTGGATAACGCGCCGGATCTCCTCGTCGCGTCCAATCACCGGATCGAGCTTGCCGCGTCGCGCAAGATCGGTGAGATCACGTCCGTAGCGCTCGAGCGACTGGTAGGACTCTTCGGGGTTCTGTGTTGTTACCCGGTGCGCGCCGCGAACCTCGCGCAGCGCGCCCAACATCTTGTCGCGACTGACCTCGAGTTCATCAGCGAGTGCGAGCAGGAGGTGCTCGACCGAGAGATACTCGTCACCCATCTCGCGCTGGGCCTCCTCGGCGCGTTCAAAGGCACTGAGCAAGGTCCGTGACAGCCCTGGAGGGGCAGATCCATAGACCTTCCCCAGTGAGCCAAGTTCATCATTGATGTGATTGCGCGCCACGAGCGGCTCGATGCCGAGTCGGTCAAGGATCGGAATGGTGACGCCGCCCTCTTGATTGAGTGCCGCCATCAACATGTGCCATGGGGTAACCTCTGCGTTTTTCAGCTTCTCTGCAAGACGCGTTGCCTCCTGGAAGGCCTCCTGGGTCTTGAGTGTCCAACGGTTCGGATCGAGTGCCATGTGATCCCCTTATCTCTTCGCGCAAGCTGGGTTCATCACTTCCACCTTCTGGCCGGCAATAGGCCGGTGCGGAGTGGAACGAGTTCACGTCGATACTGACGATGCGTAGCCTCAACTGCCTGTCTCGCAAGTTCGAGCGCGTCGTCGAGTTGTTCACGCGCCTTTTCAATCTGTGCCTCAAGAGCGAGGATTCGACGCACACCCTCAAGGTTGATTCCCTGACCGGTGAGCTCTTGGATATGGGCCATCTGGGCGATGTCTTCATCGCTGTAGCGACGCGAACCACCGGGTGTGCGACCCGGGTCCAGCAGACCCTTGCGCTCGTAGATGCGCAATGTCTGAGGATGCACACCTGCACGCTCTGCCGCGACTGAGATGACATAGGTCGTCTGGGTGTGCGCCACCTTACGCTCTCCCGACACGCTTCTCACGCCCCTAGGTGCGAACGCAGATCGCCCGACAGGGTCTTGCCAAGCGCCTCGACCGCCTCGCGCTGTTCTTCGGTGAGATGTTTGGGCACATCAACTTCCACGGTGACGAGAAGGTCACCCTGATGGGCACCCTGGTGCATGCCACGTCCACGTACCCGGAAGGTCTTTCCGCTCTTGGTCCCTGGAGGAACCTTGAGCGTGACCGAACCATTCAACGAAGGAACCGTGATCTGTGCACCGAGTGTTGCCTCGGTGTAGGTAACCGGGACGACAAGCGTCAGGTCACGACCGCGCCGTCCAAACAGTGGGTGCGACGCAACGCTCACCATCACGAAAAGATCGCCAGCGGGCCCTCCGTTCTTGCCCGGTTCACCGCGTCCTTTGATCCTGATGCGCTGGCCATCACTGACTCCGGCAGGAATACGCACCTTGACCTGGCGATCCTTGCGGATCGCTCCCGTACCAAAACAGGTCAGGCAGGGATCGACGACCTTGGTCCCACGGCCATGACACTCCGCGCACGGTGTCGACAGAGAAAACAGTCCCTGGTTGTCGTTGGTGACACCAGAGCCTCCACAGACCGGACAGACGACTGGGACGGTACCCGGCTTCGAGCCTGACCCGGAACAGGTCGGGCAGGTGATATTGCTCGCAACATTGACGGTCGTCACGAGACCTTCGACAGACTCATCGAATGCGAGATGAAGTCGGGCTTCGAGATCCGAGCCGCGCTGCGCGGGAGAACCGGCGCGCCTTCGTGAACTGCCTTGGCGAAAAACGCCACCAAAAAGATCTCCAAGATCTTCGACATTGAAATTGAATCCACCGGCGTTGTGCGCGCCATAGCCAGCGCCGCCAAACCCAGCAGCTGCGGAACCCATCCTGCGGACCTCGTCGTACTCCGTACGCTTCGCGGCATCGCCCAACACGTCATACGCGGCCGAGATCTCCTTGAAACGATCTTCGGTACCAGGGTTTGCGTCCGGGTGATACTGCTTTGCAAGCTTGCGATAGGCCCGCGTAATCTCTTTCTCGGTCGCCTCTGAAGAGACACCGAGCACTTTGTAATAGTCCTTTTCGAACCACTCGCGCTGTGGAGCCAATGTTTCTCCTTACCCGCGAACCTGCACCATTGCAGGGCGCACTACCTTGCCCTTCAACCGATAACCGGCACGAAGGACCTCGGAGACAATCACCCCGCTCTCCTCGGAGCCGTCTTCTCGTTCAAGATGCATCACGGCATCATGGATATTTGGATCGAACACAACTCCCGTCGCGTCGATCCGCTCGAGACCCTCTTTGGAGAGAACGTCGCGTGCAAGAGCCGCTATCTGAGTGAGTGCCTGTCGATCGGCAGTTGCCTCTTCAGCTGAGTTCTCGTGATGCGCGAGCGCGAGATCAAGCGCGTCGAGCACCGGAAGAAAACGCTCGAGCAACGACTCGGTGGAACGCGTGATTGACTCCGTCTGCTGACGAGTCACTCTCTTGCGATAGTTGTCGAACTCGGCCTGGAGTCGTCTCAGCGTGTCGAGATACTCATCGCGCTCGCGCACAACAAGGTTCTCGTCATTCTCAATAACAATCTCCTCGATGGGCAGGTCAAATGCCTCTGCAAACTCGAGCTCTTCTTCAAAAGCTCCAGAGTGGACTTGGTCCGCGTCCACTCTGGCCTCCTCATTCGTCGACGCGTGCTCTTTCGAGACGTCATCTTTGAACAAGGCGTCGTCTTTGTCCGCACGAGCATCTCCAAACTCAGAGGAGGCTTGGTGGGCATCCATTAGGCATCTGCACCTTGGTCATCGACGATCTCTGCATCAACGACCTCATCGTCAGAGGCTGTCGTTGCTCCAGTCGCTCCAGAGTTGTCCTGAGAGGACGCCTGCTCATAGAGCCTCTGGGCAAATGATTGTGAAGCACTGACGAGCGCATCGGTCGCGTTACGGATTGCCTCCACATCGCTTCCAGCAAGAGCCTCTTTCAAGGTCTTGAGTGCGGACTCAACATTGTCCTTCTCATCACCGGTGAACTTCTCACCCTCATCCTTGATGAGCTTCTCGGTGCGATAGACCAAGGTGTCAGCGCTGTTTCTTGTCTCTGCCTCCTCTTTGCGACGTCGATCCTCATCTGCGTGTGCCTCTGCATCACGCACCATCTTCTCGATGTCATCCTTTGGCAGTGACGACTGACCGGTGATGGTCATCGACTGCTCCTTGCTTGTCGCGCGGTCTTTTGCAGAGACGTGCACGATGCCGTTCGCGTCGATGTCGAAGGTGACTTCGATCTGGGGGATCCCCTGTGGTGCTGGTGGCAGGTCAACGAGTTGAAACTTGCCAAGTGTCTTGTTGTAACTCGCCATCTCCCGCTCTCCCTGGAGAACGTGGATCTCGACCGAGGGCTGGTTGTCCTCAGCGGTCGTGAAGACCTCGGAGCGCTTCGTCGGAATCGTCGTGTTGCGCTCGATCAGCCGGTGCATGATGCCACCCTTTGTCTCGATTCCAAGGCTCAGCGGTGTGACGTCAAGCAAGAGGACGTCTTTGACCTCACCCTTGAGAACTCCAGCCTGGATTGCTGCGCCGACGGCAACGACCTCGTCAGGGTTG
>DATLTI010000006.1:0-8299 GCA_035533675.1 Acidimicrobiales bacterium
ATGCTGCTGGCAATGCTCCGTCAAGTGCCTCAAACTCGATTGGCGCCATGGTAACGAGGCGGACCAGCAGCGACGTACTCACGGACTTCGTCGTAGACCAGATTGAAGGGTCCCGGCCCCGTGAGGAACCATGTCACTCCCGCCTGCGCCCATTGTGCGTAGCGTTCGTCCTCGCGATACTCCATGTTCTCATCGCGCTGACCCCAAAGGACAATTTCGAAGTTGTCGAGGTCGGCCCCGGCTCCAACCAACTTCGTCTTGAGCTCAGCCACTTGCTCGGGCTCAGTCATCTGAATCACCATCATCCCTTGGAGCTTGGCGGCACGACGGATGGGCGCCGGGTTCGGCCATCGACCTGCCGTCCATACGGGAATACCGTCGGCGCGAAAGGCCGTCGGTTGGAACGCCACCTCTTGTGCTCTAAAGAACTCGCCGGTGATGTTCACTTCTTGGCCCGTGACCAGACCATTAAAAATGGCGAGCCCTTCGTTCAAGGCACGTCCACGTTCCACGACGTCGGTCAACTCGCCAAAGCAGGCGAGCTCACCACCCGGGTAGTCATCGCCGATACCGAATCCCATGACGAGGCGGCCCTTGGAGAGGCGATCCAACGTGACGGCTTGACGTGCGACCACCTGAGGGCGACGACGGATCAACGGAGTCACCATGGGTCCCAGCGTGATGCGCGATGTTTTGGCGGCCATGACGGCCAGGCAGACGTAAGGGTCGAGGATGTTGCGCACCGGCGATGGGTAGCGCAAGTGGTCCCAAACGAAGAAGCCATCCCAGCCTGCCTCCTCGGCGAGCACCGCGAGGTCGGCCATCCGCTCAGCATCGGCGAGGCCGTCAAAAGGTGGCAGAAAGAGTCCGTGCTTCACGAGATCACCTCTCATCATCGCTCTCGTCATTATTACTGCACACGACGCATCCACGTCGGACCTTCTTAGCTCCAGTCGTCGCAGCGAGAATTTTGGAACCTGAAAAGCTCGGCTAGAAGTGGCGCCACCGTTGGGAACTGTGAACTTGAAGTGACCGCGTCAGAAATTGAACTTGGTGCGCCTGAACTAATACAGAACTTGGTGCGCCTGTAGAACTTGGTGCGCCGGCCGGGACTTGAACCCGGAACCTGTTGATTAAGAGGCCGTTGCACGCTGTCCGGTTTAGTTGGGTCAAATTGTGTTTGGGCGGGTCAGGCGGGTAAAAGCCTCCTCCAATTTACGGTGCAGTTGGCTGCAAAACGGATACTGGGAGAGAGTTTGGTTTACATCGCGTTTACTTTTCGCCCTTCCCGAAATTTCATGGCCTCGTTTTCCCATCATTGTGCAATAGTGGCCCGTAGTGATGGTCTGGCCCTGATTCCGAATCTCATTCCATGCAATCGCACTAGTTTCAATGCGACAGTCAGGAGTTGATCATGATTAGGCGGGCCCCACTGCTTATCTTGGCAGCAGTCTTGTCAGCCTCGTCAATCACAGTCATCGTCAATGATGCTGGAGCCTCAAGCCATCCTAATTACCCCCTCAACAACGCAAGATTTTGCAAGCCACACTATGTGAAAAAAGTAGTTAGATCAGTCGTGGCACAAAGAGTGGATGTGAACGGCAAGCGGGAAGTCAAGAACAAGGTTGAGCACCACATTGAGTGTGTCTACGTAGCGTCGGTAACCACCACAACCGCGACCCCGGTGACCACCACAACCGCGACCCCGGTGACCACCACAACCGAAGTGCAGATCTACGACCAAGCAACAAGTATCGATTATTTCGCGTTTGGATCGTACAACGTAACAATCGGTAACTTGGTCAATGCGACCGAGTATGCCGATCTGACAATCACTGGCCTCCCGTTGTCGCCTGGCGGTGGGACAGTGAGCTTCTACGATGAGTTCGGAAACTTCATTTGTACTGGCACCGTGGACACGAATGAGTTTCAGACAGTAACCGGTTGTATTGGAGTTGGACTCGCAAGTGCCCCGGCCACGCCCATCAGTGCTGTCTACTCCGGGACTCAGTTCGGCTACAACGACGGGCACGGGACCTTCTATGCAGGATCGTCAGCGCAGGGTACACCCGGGTAATAGATTCATGTCAACCGATGCGTGTTCGGCGCCGCCATACTCGGACGAGCCTCTTTCAAACACGGCCTAGCAATAGAACGAAGTCCAAGCCGCTGACTCTTCGTTTCGGATGCACCCAACCCACGACTGCAGAGCTCCAATCGAACTTGACAGGGAGCCAATGTCCCCAGCGAGCGACTCTAGTCCCGAAGTCACAGTCGGCGTGAACGCTGAGTAAAGCACTGAAATTCTCGCCTGAGTCTTGTTTAGTAGGGCACTAGCCGTATCTAGTCGGGTACTAAGTGCCCTCGTTATCGCTAATGAGGAGGTCGCCTGCTTCTGCAGAACTCCAATCTCTGCGTGCTGAGACTCAATCTGCAACACGCCGAATGCAATGGTGACAACCAACACAACCCCTATGGCGATCGTTGCAATCTTCCAACCCATATTTGCCTCCCGGTGGCTTCCGCCTCAGTATCAGATCACAAGCTGCTGCCTCGCTGCGCTGCCCGCGCAGTTGCGGGCCTTGCCTCGTCTAGGTTGAAGGGCAAAATGGAGTGAACAAGCAGGGTGTAGGTCGGGGAAATACGGTGAGAATGAAATGAGAATCAGATTCGACCGTAGATCTAGGCACAAGAGCGGGCATTCATGAATCTCATAAGGCACCTGAATGGGCGAGTTCAGCGGGAAAAATACCGCAGATTTCCTCGGGGTGACATAACGAACAAGGCTCGCGGTCTCGCGACACATCGCCCCTTCGTGGCTCGTGTACGACGACTTCGTCGTCTCGCTCGACCGCTCGCCTAGGGTTGCACGCGACTGCCTCTCATCTCGTAAAAGTCCGCAACTTATCGCGAACAGTACGAAACGCGAATGACCAGTAGCAGCGGGCTTGTTAGGGCTCGTCGGATGAGTCCCTCATGAAGGAAGTTCCGGGCGAAGCACTGGACGAGGGCTAACCCTCCTGCTCCTCCTTCGTCGATTCGACGATCAATTCCTTGCCACTTAGCCTAATTCCTAGGGCGAACTGCGCATTGCTCACGGGCCTGAATATCAGACCTTGCATGTACGATGCCACTATGGAAGCGACCGAACCCGTCGACGAAGATTACGACGACCGGTACGTGGAGACCGACGCCGAGCGCGTCTACCGCGAGCGCATCGCCGCCGGGTGGTTCTGCCCACCTCGCCCCCCACTACGCGCGCACTACCGCTGCGAAGCCTCCGGCTGTCTCAACGAGGCCAACCGGCGGGGGCTAGGGGGCTGGTATCTCTGCGTGGCGCACACTATAAAAGACGTGGACTGGCGAATGTGACCAACTTCATCTGGGCCTACCTCTTCACCATCGTGGTGGGCCTAGGGTTCTGCTTCTTCGTGGGCTGCGCCATCCCCTACTGGCACCGGTGGGAGAACTGGCGTCGCAAGGGGAAACTGACCTACGAAGAAGAGGTCGACGCTCGACGAGCCCTAGCGCGTACCCGGAGAAACAAGTAACCAACGACATCAACGTCTACACATCTGACAAGCCCTACTGCGACGCGCTCTTCTGCCCCGAGTTGGCAGTGCGCAGGGATTCTTCACGGGAGACCGCTGCGCGTTGCTCTCGAAAAGCGTGAGCGCGGTCACTAGACGCCCTCGTCGATCATGAGGCTGACTACCGGCTGGTCGTCGAATCTAAGGGCGCCGGCGCATTCAGCGAGCACTTCAGCCGCGACGGCGCGTTGGCGAAGATTTTTTTCGTCTTCGAGGACGGCGAGGGCTGCTCGTGCGACGAGGAGCTTGGCCTCAAGCCACTCGGGATCGACGACGACAAACGGTGTCGAATTGATACCGCTCATCGTCGCGCCTCCGCGAGAGCCGCGCTGGCGCACTCGTAGCAAACCGTTCGCCAGCCCTTTTCTATTGAGCCGCGAGCGGGATTGACGGGGGCGCCACACTTCGTACACCTGGGAAGATCGACAACATCGGGTTCAATTTCGTGAGTTCCGGGGAACGCCTCGAAGATCGCGTCGGTAAGCTCTTCGCCGGTTAGCGGGCAATCGAGATCACGGTCGTCTTCGGTAAGAACGCAAACGGGCGGGTCAACAACTGCCTTCGCTGTCAGTCCCGCCAAGTTCCCTGACGTGACGGGACTGTGCGTACCGGAGTCATTTTCCCTAGTCAATCCAGTGGCGTCACCAGTCTCGTCTAGTGAAGACTGAAGGGCTTGACTGGACTGTCTGCTCCCCCCGCTTAGGCGTCGGATTGTCCGTTTCCCTCCGAAGTTTCGTGCCTTTTCTGTCACGCACCCGGCTTGGCGAATCGCCCGGCTAATGGTCGAGTCAGACGCACTGTATCCAGCGGCTTTGATCTGTTTTCTGGCGTCCTCGTGCAAGCACTGCCCGTCAGCGGTCAGTTCAGTGATGATGTCTGCTATCTCATCTCGCTCACACCGCTGGTCTTCGGTCTGGGGCTCTGCGAGCAACGCGTTTGCGCTTAGTGGCGATTCTCCGAGCCACTCAACCTTTGCAACCGTCGGGTTTTCGTGATCTGAAACGAGCCGATACTTCAGTGAGGCGACTGCCTTGCTGAGGTTGTGCTTAGTGGTTGCAATGACCTTCGTTTCCCCAGTCTCGTCGTCCGGGTCTAGGCCAACGAGGAGACCACTACGGGCCGCACCGATGATCGCAATGGAACCTCCGCCACGGTGCTTGGCGTTCTGTCCGCCTCCTTTATTGATGTGCCGCAACGCGATAACTGCGAAACCCATCTCGTCGGCCATCGCAGCGAGGGGCCGGAGTGCCGCTCTCGTTTCTTGATCGTTGTGAAGATGGACCGAGGCGTCCACGACTCCAACAAGCGGGTCGAGGATGATGAGCTTCGCGCTGGTACTCTCTACAAGGTCGCGCAGCATGTCGAGGTCACGAGGCATAACCCACGGAACGATCTTCGTGAGGACCTTGTCGTCGATTATCTCAATGTCATTCAGAAGGTGGACACGGCGAACATCTGCACCTGCTGCATCCGCTCGTGGGCGGATCGTGTCCGCGGCTCCGTCCTCAATTGAAATGAGAATCACGTCAGCTGGACCGTCGAGGTCCGAAGTAGTTTCATCCGGCATTCGAGAGCCTGTGGTCACGCGTGCCGCGAGGTCGAGTGCCAGCGTCGACTTCCCGAGGTCGGGATCGCCGTCGATGATCGCCACTTTGCGAAGCGGAATGCGGCCAGGCCAAAGCCACTGGACATCTTCGGCTTCTACGTCGGCTAGTCGGATTGATACAGGACGCCTACCCGGTTCGCTCGTCTTCTCAGCGAGCGTTAGGCCGGACTCTTTTGGCTCCTTTACGAGAACAGACTTGTCGAGGTCATCGAGGGGAAAACCGACATTTAGATAATCGAGGGCTGCGAGTACCTTGGGCGTCGTGCATCCTTCGTTACACGTGGGTACAAGACGAGCATGTTGACTCAGTGCGACGGCAAGCGATGGTCGTTGGCAAACGGGGCAGAGAGCCGATATTTGATTCCCGCTTCGTTGAGGGTCGCCACCAGCGGACTTGAGTGCGGCGTACGCTCGATCCAGCATGGCGTTCATTGCCATTGTTCCCGCCACCCTCGTTTCGACACGAGCCACGGATTCATTTCGTCAATCCGATGCCTAGAAGTTCCTCAACGCGGGATCGGGGCCATAGAAGCCTTCGCCCGACCCGGATCGGTGGAATGGGACAATCACCTCGGCGAACCGCCTCGTAGATGGTCCACGTGGACACGCCCAGGATCTCGGCAAGTTCCGACGCGTTGAATGTCGCGGCCTTCACTCGATTCCTCGGCACGTGCGAAGAGCCTCGGCGTAATTCGTGAGCCTTTCTCCGCTCGGATTACGTTTGCCCGACTCCCAGTAGTAGACGGTCTGGCGAGAAACGCCCACTAAGGACGCCATTTCGGGAATTGTCACTCTCGCCGCAACGCGGATGGAACGCCGCACGTTTGGAGGTGGAAGGGACAAGGCGGAACTGGCTCTGGTTCTGATATCGGCTAGTTGATTGGTCATGAATCCATTGTGTGTGTTTAGTTACCGAGAATCCACTTTTGAGGTGGCTGATCTGGATTAATAGTTGGCTAACTGTTGACACAACGAACTCATGGCCCTACGATCGTTGCGTGGACGACAGCGATGGAGGGGATCGCCTTTCGAGCAGATTCCCTGCGGACGATGTCTTCGTGAAGGCACTCAAGATCTGGGAGGAGGCGCCGTTTCCTTATCCCCAGGCGCCAATCGAGTGGCAGGAGGTCGGCAGCGAAAGTGCCACTTTCGTATGGAGCGAATTTGAGGGAGTGAGGATCGTGGCGACAGTCTGCGCGCGCGGGGACGGGCTTGAGATTGGCTCGATTTCTTTTGCTGGCGACGCCATCGACAGTCGACTATTTCGAGCTGTTTCGCTTCCTTATATTCGCACCGCGGCCATTGCACAGCTCAGGGCATTGTGGGCCTTCCAGGCGTATCAGAACGTGATTCGTCAGCGTTATCGCGAAGACGTTGTCCGAGATGACCTGCTCGAACTTGGGCACCGTGCTATCGCCACAAAGTCATCAAGGAGAAGTGTCAAAACAAAAATGCCCGAGGATGATGAACAGCTCTACCAAGTTGTTGAAGAGTATGCCCGGATAGTGGAAAAAGACGGTCACCGCGGTTCGCACCAACGTTTAGCCACGTCGTTGACCAAGTTGTGGCGGAGTCAAGTAAGTCGAGGTATGGCTAGTCAATTGGTCTTCAGGGCCAGGAAGCGTGGCTTCCTGGCGCCAACGATACAGGGACGGGCGTCGGCCGCGTTCGGAGAAGCGTTTTACATCTACAAGCCCCAATCGAAATCAAAGAGAGAGAAGGCATCGTGAACGGATCGACTATGAAACGCGGCTCCACGTGGACGGCGTACTGGAGCACTCATGATCCGGCGACCGGCAAGCGTCGGCAACATAGCAAGGGCGGCTTCCGCATCAAGGCGGATGCCCAGGACTACCTAAATATTGTTCTTGGGCGGGTTGCCGACGGATCGTGGGCGGATGACAAGGCAGTGACCGTTAAGGCTTTGCTTGAAGAGTTCTGGTTACCGGCTCAGCGTTCGCGCGATTTGCGACCAGCGACTCTGGTCCAGTACGCCAAGGTCGTTGACGCCTGGATACTGCCGTATATAGGCGCGACCAAGGTGTCGGCGTTGAAGCCGAAGACGATTACCGGGTGGGTCGAAAGGCTAAGGGTCGAGACTTCGTCAAAGGGACGTGACGGCCTGTCACCGCGCTCTTGTCAATTGGCGGTCGGCGTCTTAAAGGCTGCGTGTACGTGGGCGGTGAAGAACGAGCTTTTGACCCGTAACCCTGTTTCCGGCGTGCAGCGTCCGCGCGGAGGCTCAAAAGTGATGAAGTCGTGGTCGGTCGACGATGCTCGCCAGTTCCTAGCACTTACCCGGTCCGATCGTCTCTCGTTTGCATGGACCCTGTTGCTCACGCGTGGCTTGCGACGAGGCGAACTGTGCGGCCTGCGTTGGCGAGACGTGGACCTCGACGGCGGTTTCCTTACCATCAACTCCACTCGCGTTACCGTCGCGGGCAAGGCCGTTGACTCAGTTCCAAAAACGTCTGCTGGTCGTCGCTCCGTACCCCTCGACTCGTCGCTTGAGCCGATCTTGCGGGCGCACAGAACGACGCAGAGCCGCGAGAAACTGTTAGCTGGCGGTGCGTACGAAGACGATGGATATTTGTTGGCCGACGTGCTGGGGCGCCCGTACCACCCGGACACGATTTCGGGTTGGTTCGACGACCACGTGAAAGCATCCGGCTTGCCTCGAATCCGCCTCCATGACTGTCGCCACACGGCCGCGTCGCTCATGCTGGCGTCGGGCGTGCAGGTGAAGGTCGTTTCCGAGATGCTCGGCCACGCCAGTCCGACAATCACGCTGGCTATCTACGCACACACACTTCCGGGCATGTCCAAGGAAGCCGGAGCTGCGCTCTCTAAGAGCCTGCTCGCGTAAGTCCGTTGACATTTGGTTTGCAAGCGGTTTTAAAGGTATACGTAGGCGCTTGAAATCGAGCCTCTGACTAGGTAAGTCTTGGTGCGCCGGCCGGGACTTGAACCCGGAACCTGTTGATTAAGAGTACTTTGACGCCTGTTGTGACGAGTCGTTATTGTTGCTATAGCCCTTTGTTTGTACGGAAGTGACGTCCGTTCCAGTCGGTTTTGTAGATCCAATTAGTTGTGGTGTGTGGTG
>DATLTI010000007.1:0-2483 GCA_035533675.1 Acidimicrobiales bacterium
GTGGATCGTTGCAGGCAAGGCCCCGAAGACTGTTCGTCGCCAGTATGGAGTGGCTCGGGCAGTCTTTGCTTATGCAGTTCTGAGCGACCTTCTTGTCCGTACTCCCTGTCGCAATGTGAAGCTCCCAGCCGTCGATAGGCGAGAGCGTTATCTGCTTAGCGCAGACGACGTCGCTCGGATTGCCAAGGCAACTGGCCCCGAGAATGAGGTGATCGTCTATATCGGTGCGGTGCTTGGACTGCGCTGGGGAGAGGTAGCAGGTCTACGCGTGGGCCGACTCGACATGCTTCGCGGAACGTTGTTCGTCGCTGAACAGATCACCAGGAGCGCGAAGGGCAAACCGGAGTCGGGACCACCGAAATCTGAAGCGGGACGGAGAACCTTGGCGATGCCGGTCGCGCTCGTCGACCTGCTTGCTGAGCACCTGCGGCGACGCGGACTCACTGCTGTCGACGCGGACGAGTTTGTCTTTGTTGCGCCCGACGGTGGTTCGCTCACCTATGGAAACTGGCGACGCAGGGTATGGGTACCTGCCTGTGAGGCAGTTGGCCTGAAGGGTGTTGGGTTCCATGACCTTCGCAGGGCAGCCGCTACTGCGCTCGTGGCCGGTGGTGTCGACGTGAAGACGGCTCAGGGCCGACTCGGACACTCCGATTCGCGGATCACGCTCGAGCTCTATGCCCAGGTGACCACCGAGGCCGATCGGGCGGCAGCGGAGGTCGTCGGCGAGAGGTTCCTCCCAACGATCGCGCATGTAGCGCGCACGGCGGGCAAACGGTGAATCTGGCGACTTTGCCAATAGTGTCACTGGCCAGAGCGGTCGTAACGTACGACCAAGAGGACTAACGAACTGGAAGGTTCGGCTGTTCCTGCGAAAACATCGTCTCCTGCGAAATCCTACAGGTCCAGTAATTATCGCAGGTATTTCCATTTATCCTGTGTATAATGGTTATCCTGTGACATCTCGCAGGGGAGGTACTAAATGCAGAATACCGGTCGAATACTTGAACGCGAGGTACGCCAGCGTCTACCACGCTTGCTGGCCGAACTACTTGATGACGAGAGCGTAATCGTCGAGCCAGCCGAACGGGATCAGCGGGTCGACTTCGTTGCCCTCGACGGGCGCGGTCACCGCTGGTTGGTCGAGGTCAAAAATTCGGGCGGCCCCGGTCAGATCGCTGACGCGGCTCAACAGCTCCGAGCTCTCAAGGACAAGCATGCGATCTCGCTCCTCGTCGTACCGTTCATGTCGTCGGCAGGTGCGGAAGTCGCTGAACGCGAACAACTCAACTGGATCGATCTGTCGGGCAATGGGCATGTGCGCGCCGCGGACCTCTATCTCTGGGTTCAGGGTCGCCCAAACGAATTGCGGACAAAGGGGCGGCCGTCGTCGCCCTTCGCTCCAAAGAGTGCTCGCATTGCAAGGACACTCCTGCTGGCGCCTGAGCGCTGGTGGCGGCAGAAGGACCTCGTTCATGCAACGGGCCTCGACGATGGCAATGTCTCCCGCGTCGTACGGCGGCTTGAGGAAGAGATGCTTCTTGAGCGACGTGGGCTTGAACTGCGTCCACGCGATCCCAACGTCCTTCTCGACGCTTGGGCACAGGACTACCGCTTTGACGGGCACGACATCCTGACTGGCCATCTGAGTGGCAGCGGGATCGATCTCTCGTCGAAAATTTCAGGACAATTGCACGGTCTCGGCGTTCACCACGCGTTTACCGGCCTGGCCGCTGCCTGGGCGTTCGACCGCTTCGCGCAGTTCCGACTCAGCACTGTCTATATCGACACCGACCCTCGAGAGGTCGCTGAGCAGCTTGGCATGCGTCCAGATACACGAGGCGCCAACGTACAAATCGTTGGACCAAATGACTCCGGGGTCTTCGCAGCGGAAGCCGACCATGACGGCATTCGATGCGTCGCCCCCGTGCAAATTTATCTCGACTTGCTCCATCTTCCCGAGCGCTCGGCTGAGGCCGCCCAGCACTTGCGCTCGCTCCATCTCAGATGGCAAGGCCGAGATGCCAGATAAGCCGCGAACGCGCTCGGGCTACCTGAGGGAGACGACTGAGCTTGTCGAATCAGCATGCCTCACTGTTGCAGTGACGCTTGGGGCATTTATGGACCGCCTCTGCATCGTCGGCGGTCTTGTCCCGACTCTCCTGATTGACCGCCAACTTGGCGTCGACGCGGATGCAAGTGACGTGCACTCAGGTACCAATGATTTGGACATCGGCCTGTCCATCGCGCTCTTGAACGATCATCAGTACACCGAGATCAGCAGTCGTCTGCGACAGGAGGGCTTCGCTCCAGATCGGAATCTACAGAACAACCCGACGCCGCAGCGGTGGAAGCTCAATGGTCTCAACCTCACCATTGATTTCCTGTTACCACCTGTGCCCGGCGACGAGGAGGGCGGTCGGGTAAAAAACCTGCAGGGCGACTTCGCGGCACTCATAGCG
This sequence comes from Acidimicrobiales bacterium, assembly GCA_035533675.1. GTDB lineage: Bacteria > Actinomycetota > Acidimicrobiia > Acidimicrobiales > Bog-793 > CAIVND01. The sequence continues at coordinate 2,463 of DATLTI010000007.1, forward strand.
CCTGGACTGGAGGTGGCATTC
>DATLTI010000008.1:0-1529 GCA_035533675.1 Acidimicrobiales bacterium
CAAGGTCGCTCGGTTTGCAACCCTGGCTCGATTTAACGGGGAAGACCGGCAGACCGGTGAGTTCCATCATCACGGCTACACCGCACTGCTGGACAATGTGCAAGCTGCCGTTCTGGATGTGAAGCTGCGTTACCTGCCCAAGTGGATCGATCATCGCCGCCAAATCGCGGGGTTGTATCGCGAGGGACTGGAGGGGATCGCAGGTCTTCACCTGCCCCATTTCCAGGGTGATGAGTACTTCGATAGCTATCAGAACTATGTGATTCGGACCGAACAGCGTAGTGCGTTGCGCCAGCGCCTGAAAGACCAAGGTGTGGAAACGTTGGTGCATTGGGCAAAGCCTATGTGGGAGCACAAGGGCCTCGGTCTCGAGAATCCCGGACTTCCGGAGACTGAGAGCATTTGCAGTGAAGTCATTTCCCTGCCCATGAGCGCAGAAACGACTCCCGAGCACGTGGAGATTACCGTCGCCTGTATCCGCGACTTCTTCGCTTCACGTCCCGCGACATTGAGAACTGCGGCCGCGGATTCAAGAGGAATACAGTGACACTTTCCCTAAGCCAGCGCAGTGCGCGCATTGAGCAGTCCGAGATTCGTGCGATGTCCATCGAATGCGAGAAAGCCGGAGGTATCAATCTGGCCCAAGGGGTGTGCGATACAGAGGTACCTCTCTCGGTCCGGGAGAATGCCCATCGAGGGATCGAGAAGGGAATCAACAGCTACACCCGCTTCGATGGTCTCGCGGAGTTGCGCGAGGCCATCGCACAAAAAATGCGACGGTACAACGGAATCACCGCTGATCCCGAAACAGAGATTGTGGTAAGTGCAGGCTCTACCGGTGCCTTCTATTGTGCCTGCCTTGCTTTGCTGGATCCCGGCGACGAGGTGATCCTGTTCGAGCCTTACTACGGCTATCACGTGAACACGCTGCTCGCCGTCGAGGCGGTTCCTGCGTACGTCATGCTTCGACCGCCTGACTGGTCTTTTGCAACGGCCGATCTGGAACGAGCCGCGACTACGCGCACCAAAGCGCTCGTACTCAATACTCCGGGCAATCCCTCGGGAAAGGTGTTTTCCCGTGCGGAATTGGAATCGATCGCAGAGTTTGCGGCACGCCACGACCTCTTCGTTTTCACTGATGAGATTTATGAATACTTTCTCTACGACGGTCGGTCCCACCTTAGCCCAGGCTCACTGGAGGGGATGGCGGAGAGAACGATTACAATCTCCGGATTCTCGAAGACTTTTAGTATCACGGGGTGGAGAATTGGTTACTCGGTGAGTCCGGCGCGATGGGCGCGCAGGATTGGCTACATGAATGATCTGATCTACGTTTGCGCTCCTTCTCCCTTGCAGTACGGCGTCGCCATGGGGCTTTCGCAACTCGATGCCTCATTCTATCAGGATATCTCTTTTGATTATGCGAAGAAACGAGATCGCGTGTGCGACGCTCTCGAGCATGCCGGGCTTCACCCGTACGTCCCCCAAGGAGCGTACTACGTTCTGGCGGATGTTTCTCTTCTGCCCGG
>DATLTI010000009.1:0-1701 GCA_035533675.1 Acidimicrobiales bacterium
GCCAACTACGACCAGATTGGAGTCGAGGACCTCCGGGTAAAAAACATGATGGCAAGGTCAAAGCGAGTTGGCCACAGGCGTGCCAAAACCGGTCTCAGCCGTGCGATTAGCGACGCTGGTTGGAGCCAGTTCGTCCGTGTCCTCGAACATCAGGCAACAAAGGCCGGTGTTGAGATCGTGGAAGTTCCCCGCTGCGTACTCCACGCAACGGTGTAGTCAGTGTGGGTCGATAGCCAAGATCCGCTTGAAGTTGTCCGACCGGGTGTTTCGGTGTAGCGACTGTGGTCTCGAGATTGATCGAGATCGCAACGCCGCAAGGAACTTCAACCCCGCTCGTGTTCGTCAAAACCCGGCTGGGCTGTTGTCCGGGCAAGGCGTCGACGGCATGAAGACCAGTGTTCCCGCGGGAACACTGGCAGCCTGAGCCTTAGAATCCCACGACTTCAGTCACGGGAGCAGTCAATCATGGCCGCTCCGGCGCTCCAGCGCTCATTTGAATTAGCGCATTGATGGCACGGTTGGCGTTGACCGGTACTAGACGGGTTCCTGGGTGCTGACGTTGCCAAACTCGGAAAAGTTCGTCCACGAATCCTTGTCCGAGTTGCTCCACGCCCGCAAAGTCAATCTCGACCTCATCGAACATCTCGAGTTGGGCTCCCATTCGTTTTGCCTCTGAGCGCGATACGAAGTCGCCCTTTTCAAACAAGGCGACGCGAAGCGTTGACCGATTGAAACCCGACTCCAACGGCGCGAATGCTTGGAACACCTCTCTGGGTGTAATTCGAGTGTCCGCGTCTACTTCGCACCGAACAAGAGTTCCAACTCGTTCGGTATCCACCGATCCAACTGCCTGGTCATCTCGACGCGAATCGACAATCCAAATCAAGTTTCCGCTACTCAGGACGAACCGATTGACCATCCGTGACGAAAAGTAGATGCCAAGTCCGCTGTGTGCGAGCGGCGCTGTTGTTTGTTTACCTTTTGCGATCTCGCCGATTGCATCGAAATCGCTCTCAAGTTCTCGCTCTTCGCGCACGTTTCGAAAGACGCCGATTCCGTCGTCTTCGATCTCGAAGGCTATGCACGTATCTTCAACGAACCAGCGAACGCCAATCGTGGTCCCCTTCGAGTGGTCGATGGCATTGTTCAGCAGCTCGGTGAAAGAGAAATTCAGGACGCTTCCAACGTTCGGATTGTCAAGAACCGGCGGGTTCTGTCGTTTGAGCTCCGCGAGCTCGCTGGACCAGACCTCGTCTTCTCTCAACCCGTGAAGGGGATACTGAAAGACGAACGTGGCGTTCTTGCGGTAGCGCCCGCCACGACCAATTCCTTCGTGGACGAGTTCGCCGCTTGCCACCATCTTGTTGAGGTAGTTACTGGCAGACTGTCGTGTAACCTCCGCTGCCCTTGCGACCTGGCCAGACGTTACGAAATCGCTTGCGGCAAGCAGCAGCGTGATCGCGTCGGTGATTCCTTTACGTTTTGACATTTTGATCCTCGTGGGCCTCTCAGAAGTTTACTTTTTTACCTTTTGATCAGTATATCGACCAAGAATGTCACAATGTAAACTTTTAAGCCTGAGGGGCTGTCGAGGGGATACCGAGCCAGCCACTCGAATCGCGCATTCAAACTCGGTCACTACCCGTTTCTCTCTGGTGGGCTCATTCAAACGAGCCCACTCCCCCGCACCGGAACCTCGGG
>DATLTI010000010.1:0-13459 GCA_035533675.1 Acidimicrobiales bacterium
TTTGATCGTCCCTATGCCAATCCCGATGCGAATGGATCGGGAGACTGGCTCGGTAACGAATTCCCGTTCCTCTATCTCGCGGAGCGCCACGGTCTTGATCTTGCCTATCTCACGAACGTCGACATCGATGAGAACCCAAAACTGCTCGCAAACCATCGGGTACTTGTCAGCCTCGGTCACGACGAATATTGGTCGTGGCAGATGCGTTATGGAGTCCAGGCTGCTTTGCTCAAGGGACTCAACGTCGCGTTCCTCGGCGCGAACGCCTGTTATCGCCAGATCCGCTTTGGCAGATCGAGCAACGGTCCCCGTCGCGAGGTGATCTGCTACAAGGACTATCTTGCAGATCCGGCCTACGCACAGACGCCCTGGCTCGCGACGGGAGTCTCATGGGCAACGACTCCTGGCCAGACTCCCGAGAGCCAGTTCATCGGCGCGATGTACCAGGACTTCGGTGCCTCTGGCGATCTTGAGGTCTATGACCCGAGTGCGTTCGTCTTCCGTTCGATGGATCTGAAACGAGGCAGCAAAGTACGCGGCGTGATCGGCTCGGAGTTCGATGGCTTCGAACCAAGGATCTGTCCCGACAATGTCCAGATCCTTGCTCACTCATCTACCCATGGCGTATCTGGGTATTCCGATATGACTTATTACACCACGCCCCATGGCGGCGGGGTGTTCGATTCAGGTACGGCGGATTTTGTCACCTCGATGTGGAACGGGGCGCACCAGCTTGCCAGTCGGCTCTCATTCGGTGTGGTTCTGGCGTCAGATGCCGTCGGCGAGATGACGCTCAATCTCTTGCGCGTATTTGCGAACGGTCCTGCCTCTCTCTCCACGCCATCGAAGTCGAACTGGCACAGCCTCTATAACGCCACCGCGCCCGTGAATCTCGGGACCGACACAACATGAAAATCCTCTCCTGCGGGTAGGGTGAGGAGATGGTGAGTGACGACGCAACCTGTGATGCGCGCGATGAAATCGTGCTCGACATCACAGAGGAATCGACGAAACGTCTTGAGCGTCACCTTGCCAACTGGCTTGGCGCGTGGCCAGCGAACGACTCGATCAAGGTGACAACCTCTCCCTTTCGCGAGGTGCCCGGTTGGGATGGTCAACTGCGTCCATTCATCGGCATCTCCTCTCCAACGTCAACGGTGATCTCGGTTGCCAGTCGGTACTTTGAGCCGATCAGCGATCTTGTGCGAAAAGGTGGGCTCGAGGACCTTGAGACTCAAATTGCCGAGGTCGCCGGTGGGAAGGGCGCGACGCTTCGTCGCGGGGTGTTTCGTTTTCACCAGCAACTTGTCGTCCATGAATCTCGAGGTGAATGGTTTTCCCCAGACGATCCCATTGTTCCCGAGTGGCTCCGGCCGTTTGATACCAGGGTGTTGATTGCCTTTGACCAAGAGCGCAGGTACGCGGCAGGTGTGGGGTGCAAGCGTCACGATGATCTCGTATTTGAACTGGCGATCACGACCGATCCCACGCATCGCAAGCTTGGCTATGCGCGTGAACTGGTCGCCCAGGCGAGCGAGTTTGTTTACTCAGTTGGTGGCGTTGCGACCTATATGCATCGCCGCGACAACGTTGGCTCTGCCGCAGTTGCAGAATCTGCCGGATTCCCCGACCGTGGCTGGGAGACGATCATGCTGTCGGTTCCAGGTCCGTTGACCCTCTAAGCCGTGTCTAGCATGTCGCCATGGACCTGAAATCAGCAACGATACTGCGAGCCTCGGCATTATGGGCGGTGTGGGTGTGGGCGGTACTGATCAAGAACATGGCCACCGATCACACGCATGGGATCAGCTTTCGTCTCGTACATATTGGACTTGCCGTGATATCGATCGGATTTGCGATCATTACGTGGGTCATCGTTCGAAGACAGCGCAAAGCTCCCAGACTGTCCGTGGATCATTAGCAGCTGAGCAATAAACCGTTTAGTGCGCAGTTGCGTCCCGACCGAGAAGACGCTGCGGCTCTCCATTGAGATAGGCGACAACGTTGTCAAACGAGGAGCTGAGATAGTCGCGAAGATTTGCCTCGCTCGCGTAACCTAGGTGAGGACTCAGCACGACATTTTCCAATGCACAGAGCGGGTGGTTGGGCGCGACCGGCTCTTGGTCGTATACATCGAGTCCCGCGCCGCCGATTCTTTTGTCGCGAAGGGCGTCGACCATTGCCTGTTCATCGACGATCGGTCCACGGCTGGTATTGATCAAGATGGCATGGGGCTTCATCAGAGCGAACTCCTGTCTGCCAATCAGGCCGGCGGTGCGTTCGCTGAGGCGCAGATGAATCGAAACGATGTCGCTCTCGCGCATCAGATCAGCCTTGGTGACGAGATCGACTCCAATCTCATCGGCACGTTCTGCAGTGAGGTTCTGGCTCCACGCGATGACGTTGAGTGAGAACGCCTTGGCGATCGGCACCATTGCCGCTCCGAGGCGCCCGAGTCCGACAAGACCAAGCGTTGCTCCCGCAAGATCGCCAGGGAGAAACTCCTGCCAGGCCCCAGAGCGCACATCAGCATTCGCGCGCGGGACCTCTTTGATGGTTGAAAGTATCAGCGTCCATGAGATCTCGACTGTTGATTGGAGACCGCTCGAGGTACCGGTGACCAAGATCCCGAGATCCTTTGTTGCAACGAGGTCGATCGCCGCGTTGGCCATGCCGTTGGTCGCGATCAGCCGAAGTTTCGGCAGCCGCTCGAGCACATCGCGAGACAAGAGCGTACGTTCGCGCATCACGACGATGATGTCAAAGTCCACAAGTGCAGCGATGAGTCCATCACCGACAAGACGTTCGTGGAAAATGACGACCTCTACGGTTGCTCCAAGCAGTGACCAGTCAACCAGTCGGCCCGCGGCGTTCTGGTAGTCGTCAAGAATTGCGAGACGTGTCATCTTCTCCTCCTTGCGCGCGAACATCGTGTCGATACAACGATGTGGTTCAGGAGTTCGTCATTCGCTCCAGAATCGGAAGTGCCTCGCGAAGTGCGTGACGGTCACTCTCTTCGAGGGTGTCGAGAATCTCGACAAGCCAGACCTTCCTGCGTACTCGGTCCTCTTCGACGATCTTGCGTCCAGCATTGGTGATCGCGATTACCGATTGCCGCCTGTCGGTCTCATGCTCCTCGCGCTTGATCAGCCCGCGCGCCTCAAGTGCGGTGATGACCCTGGTCATCGATGGGGGCTGGATCCGTTCGGCCTGGGCGAGCGAGGTCGGAGAGAGCGGGCCGTGCATGAGTGACGACAGAGCGCTCATCTGCGAGAGCCCGAGGGTCTCATCACTGCGCTCGGCGCGAAGCCGACGGGCAAGGCGCATGATAACCATCCGAAGCGAGCTCGCAAGGAGCTCATCTGAGCTCGAATGGTCGGCAACCGGCTGGTGTTGGGAGTCAATGGCCATATGTCGACCGTAGCAAAGTTGAAGGTACTTTGCTAGCCTAAGGAACTATCTAGGCGTTCATTTCATTTTGTGGAAATGATCTCCGTCGCAATTGACGCCTTTTCCAGGTGCAGTTGCTAGAGAATAGGGAGATGAGCCCTCAGCCGATCCGCGCGATCGTTCTCGCAGCTGGCGAAGGTTCGCGCATGCGTTCGTCGATTCCAAAGCCGCTGCATCGATTGTGTGGTCGACCAATGGTTTTGCATGTACTCGACGCACTCAGCGAGCTCGGCGTTGACCGAGTCGTCATCGTCGTTGGCTTCCAGAGTGTTGAGGTGATCAAAGCAATCGAGACAGAGGCTCCCGCAGGTCTCTCACTGAGCTTTGTTGAACAACATGAGCGACGCGGAACCGGTGATGCGGTCGCGGTTGGACTGACGGGGTTTGACCGAGAAAGTGATCTTGACGAGGGAGAGCTGCTTGTCCTTCCCGGCGATGCACCGCTTGTCCAGCCAGAGACGTTGCGCCGACTCGTTGAGGTCCACAGAGCCCAACATGCCGGCGCAACGCTGCTCAGCGCGGTGATGGACGACCCCACCGGGTATGGCAGGATCGTCCGGTCAAAGAGCGGGCGTGTCTCGAACATTGTCGAACACCGTGATGCCACAGAGTCCGAGCGTGAGATTCGAGAGGTCGGCACTTCGATTTACTGTTTTGACCTTCCGCTTCTCGCGCCCAGTCTGAGACGTATCTCTCCAGACAATGCCCAGGGCGAGTACTACCTCACCGACGTCATTGGCGTGCTCGGGAACGCGGGCTACTCAGTCGGATCGATGGTCGTCGAAGACGCTCGCGAGGTCGCAGGAGTCAATGACCGAGTGCAGCTCAGCGTCGCGCAAGAGACTCTGCGTGATCGCATCAACAGTGACTGGATGCGACGAGGCGTGACGATGTTGAACCCTCACGAGGTCTATCTCGACACAACGGTCGAGCTCGGTGAGGAGGTCACGCTCTATCCGAATGTCGTTCTCGAGGGCAACACCGTAATCAAGAGCGGTGCGATCATCGGCCCGGACTGCCACCTTGTCGACACCACGGTCGGCGAGTGTGCGACGCTTCGCTCGGTCGATGCTCTTCGTGCCCAAATCGGCGCGAACGCTGAGGTCGGCCCCTTTGCGGTCCTTGCTCCTGGAACGTCAGTTGTTGACGGTGAGGTCACTGGCCCGTACTTCTCAACAGTCACTCCCTTCTGACGTAGTTTGTAGGCGTTGGAACTTCGCGCGAGCACGCTGAGTTGGTCGGAGTCGCGCGGAATTCGTCTGTTGGCCGGATCTTTCATTGAAAGGAATGTCCCATGGAGCTAGTGCCGCAGCGGCGCCTCGAACTGTTCAGCGGTCGTTCGCATCCCGCACTCGCCAAAGAGATTGCAAGCTGTCTCGGGATCGAGATCGGCGAAGCTCATCTCACCGAGTTTGCTGACGGTCAGATTCACTGTCGTTATGACGACTCGATCCGCGGATCTGACGTTTTCATCGTTCAGACACACTGTCGCCCAGTCAATGACTCGATCATGGAACAGCTGATCATGATCGATGCAGCCAAGCGCGCGTCAGCGCACCAGATCATCGCGGTGTGTCCGTACTATGGCTACTCACGCCAGGACCGAAAATCTGCAGGTCGTGAACCCATTACGGCCAAACTGCTCGCGGACCTGCTTACGGCAGCTGGTGCGACCCGAGTGGTCAGCATCGATCTGCACTCTGGTCAGATTCAGGGTTTCTTTGACTTTCCCGTCGACCACCTCACGGCAGCTCCCGTTCTGCTCGAATATCTCCGACAAGACAATCCAGAGGAGATGGTGATCGTCTCTCCAGATGCAGGACGGGTCAAGGTCGCCGAGCGTTTTGCCCAGCAGCTCGGTGCCGATCTTGCCTTTGTCCACAAGCGTCGACCCAAGGGTCAGATCAACACGGTCGAGGCGCTTGAGGTGATCGGTTCGGTCGAGGGCCGACGCTGTGTGATCATCGACGACATGATCGATACCGCTGGAACTGTCTGTGCAGCAGCTGGTCGTCTCGTAGATGCAGGCGCGACCGACGTCTGGGTGATGGCGACCCATCCCGTGTTGTCTGATCCTGCTCGCGAACGACTTGCTGCTGCACCAATCTCGCGGGTCGTGGTGACCAATACGCTGCCAATTGACGACAGCCGGCCGATCGCCAATCTCGAGGTGCTCTCTGTGGCGCGGGTCATTGCAGATGCCATCAATGCCGTCTTTACTGACTCTTCGGTCTCTGAGATCTTTGGCGGCCAGAACCTCTCCTGAGTGCTGGGGGTTGGCAGATTCATCGATCTTGTGGCCCCAAGCGCCCATCCGTGTGAGCGGAGGCCACCTGATCGCCTAGAATGGATACGCCCGAGCGACGAATGTTTGGGCCTCTGCTGGCCATCGTGTCGGTGGTCAATTGCGAATTCGCCCAAGAGGAGCGCGTCATCATGGCCGATATAGCTCTCGTTGCTGAGCAAAGGAACGATCAGGGGAGCAGTGCGTCGCGGCGTCTGCGCGCGTCGGGTCGGATTCCCGGAGTCGTTTACGGTCACGGTGAGCGACCGATCGCGATCAGCGTCGACGGTCGGGCACTCCGCCAGGCCTTTGCAACCGACGCCGGAGAGAACGTGTTGTTCGATCTTAAGATCGGTAAAGAGAAGCACCTCGCGATGGCGCGTGATCTGCAGCGCCATCCGATCCGTCGCACGATTGCCCACGTTGACTTTCTTGTCGTCAACCGCGACGAGGTCGTGTCTGCCGAGGTTCCTCTTGTGCTGATCGGCGAGGCCCTGCAGGTGACTCGTGCCGGTGGAAACGTCGACCAGGCCCTATTCACATTGCACGTGAAGGCGAAGCCCGCAGACATTCCCGCACACCTTGAGATCGATATTTCAGATCTCCAGCTTGGACATGCGATTCGCGTCAGTGAGATCGCGATCCCTGCCAGTGTCATGATCGATGTCGATCCTGAGACCACTGTTGTGACCGGTATCGCCCATCGTGGAACGGTTGAAGTCGAGCCGACGGCTGAGGCTGAGGCTGCGGAAGAGCCAGCTGTCACAGAGAGCAGTTAAGCCACTCGTAGCGCTCTCGGACAGACCGGGATCCGAGATGAAACCATGACCGCGCTTTTGGTCATTGGCCTAGGCAATCCTGGGTCAGAGTACGAGAGAACACGTCACAATGTCGGGGCGAGGGCCGTTGAGGTTCTCGCATCGCGAGGTCATCTCACCTTCAGCGCGCAGAGAAAAGCAAAGGCACGCGTCGCGACCACCGAGATGCACGAAACTCACGTCGTGCTCGCCATCCCGATGACGTTCATGAATGAATCAGGACTCGCTGCGGCACCGTTGGTGCGTCACTACCTTTCTGACGAAACACCACCGCTTTCTCGTCTCGTCGTGATCCACGATGAACTTGATCTCGCGCCTGGCACCGTGAGGATCAAGCTCGGTGGTGGAACGGCTGGGCACAACGGGCTCCGTTCGATCGGTTCGCACCTTCATGAGCTTGATTTTGGCCGCATTCGAATCGGAGTCGGCAAGCCTCCCGTGGCGATGTCTGGCGCAGACTATGTGCTCGGACGAGTTTCGCGAGATGAGCAGACGATCCTTGACGAATCGTGTCAGCGCGCGGCTGATGCCTTTGAGATGATTGTCGAAGAGGGCATTTCGCGAGCGATGACGCATTTCAACGCCCGATGATGAAAGCACCTCTCGGGCCGCTCACTCGTCTCATCGCCGGCGACCGCGCACTTGCAGTGATGCTTGGCGCTGAAGATGCCTTTGTCCCTGTCTCTGAAAACATCCGCGCCTTTATCTGCGCGTCAATTGTCGATCTTGGAGCCTCTCCGGTCGTGCTCTTTGCGACGCCGACAACCCAAGATGCAGAGCGCCTTGTTCACGAACTGCACGCGTTCCTCGGTGATGAGCGCGTGCTTTCGTTCCCTGCGTGGGAGACCCTCCCCTTTGAGCGTGTCTCTCCAAACACCGAGACGATGGGTCTGAGGATGCGCACCTTGGCACGTATCAAGGCCCTTCACCACAACACCCCGTCATCGTCGACGTCACTGTGTGTCGTTGCTCCGGTCAAGTCGCTCTTGCAGAGAATGGCAACAGGTGAACCCGCAGGATCGTTTCTCCTCGCAAAGGGTGACCAGATCGGCGTTGAGCAGATCGTGCATCGAGCCGTCGAACTCGGATATCGCCGCGAGTATCAGGTTGAACACCGTGGAGAGATCGCGGTTCGCGGTGGCATCGTCGACATCTATCCCTCCACCGGAGAGATCGGTGTCCGGATCGACTGCTTTGGCGACGAGATCGATCGTCTGACCGAGTTTGACCTTGCCGATCAGCGCTCGGTCCGCGACCTTGACGAGACAGAGATCTTTGCCTGTCGCGAGTTCTGTCTCACTGAGAGCCATCGCGAACGAGCCTCGCGACTTGCACTTTCGGAAAAGTATGCGCAGGAGCAGTTCTCGCGCATTGCAGCTGGTGAGATCTTTGATGGCATCGAGTCGTTTCTTCCTTGGCTCGAAGACCAAGAGACACTCCTGAGTGATCTGTTGCAAGAAAACGACCGGGTCGTCCTGATCGAACCGCGGCGCATGCGCGATCGAGCGTTCGACATCATCGGTGAAGAGGCCGCACTTGCGACATCGCTCGCCTCGACATGGGGAGTAGAGCTCGGTGATACCACGGGAGGGTTCCCCCGCCTTCACGTGGACTTTGAACGACTCCTTGCAAAGGTCGATGCACCTACTATCTCGATGCCAACAAGCGCGGAGTCGCCAGAGACCGAGGGTTTGCGCGCGACGAGTTGGCCGGTCGTGCGTGGTGATGGTTCGGTACTTGCGAAGCGTATCGGCGAGCTGGTGAGAAAAGAGATGCCCGTCGTCGTCTGCGCTGACGGTCTGGGCAGCGCCGAGCGGCTCTCTGTCGTCTTGGAAGGAGAGGGGCTGACGATCGATCGGCTCTTCCTTGACCATGAGCCAGACCTCGAAAGTTACCAAGTTCAGATCCGTCGACCGATGGCGCACGTCGTGGTTGCCTCGCTCGAACGCGGGTTCATCTATGAGTTCGGTGGAATTGGAGTCCTCGCTGAGGCAGACATCACCGGGCGACACCGTCCTCACCGCGTGCCGCGCCCGCGTGCTCGCGCGGTCGAGGGATTCTTTGATGACCTCGCGCCAGGTGGATACGTGGTCCATCATGTTCACGGCGTGGCGAGGTTCCAGGGTCTGGTGACTCAGACCCTCACCGGTGTCGCACGCGACTATCTCTTGCTTGAATATCGCGGCGGAGACAAGCTCTATGTCCCGTCTGACCAGATCGACTCGATCACTCCCTATACCGGTGGTGAAGCGCCGACACTCAGCCGGCTCAACGGATCAGAGTGGCAGCGCCAGCGGTCACGGGTTCGTCACGCGGTACGCGAGATCGCCCAAGAACTCGTCGTGCTCTACCAGCGCCGTCATGCCAGCGCCGGCCACCCTTTTGCGCTTGACACTCCGTGGCAACACGAGATGGAACAGGCCTTCCCCTTTCCTGAGACCCATGATCAGCTACGTGCGATCGCTGAGATCAAAGAGGACATGGAGCGACCTATCCCTATGGACCGTCTCGTCTGTGGCGACGTTGGCTTTGGAAAGACCGAGGTCGCGGTGCGCGCGGTCTTCAAGGCCATACAGGACAACAAGCAGGCCGTCGTGCTGGTGCCGACGACGCTGCTTGCCCAACAGCACTTTCAGACATTTGCTGATCGTTTTTCGGGATACCCGATCCGTGTTGAGATGTTGTCGCGTTTTCTCACCGCTCAACAGGCGAAGCGGGTTGTTGCTGGCTTGAAAGATGGATCAGTCGATGTGGTGATTGCGACGCATCGGATACTCAACGAAGAGATCGCGTTCAAAGATCTCGGTCTGTTGGTCGTTGACGAAGAGCAGCGCTTTGGTGTGAGTCACAAAGAGCGCCTCAAGGCGCTCAAAGTCGGCGTAGACATCCTCACCTTGACCGCGAGCCCGATCCCGCGCACCCTCGAGATGGGTCTCACGGGAATCCGTGATCTTTCGATGATCGATACCCCACCAGCAGAGCGCCAGCCGATTCTTACCTATGTCGGAGAGTACGATGAGCACGCGGTCGCAGAGGCAATCCGCCGCGAGCTGTTGCGCGAGGGACAGGTTTTCTTTGTGCACAATCGCGTCGCGGACATCGAGCGTGCAGCGAGCGCACTCCATGGGCTTGTTCCCGAGGCGCGCATAGCGATTGCGCATGGCCAGATGGACGAGGGCACGCTTGAACAGGTTGTCTTTGACTTTGCCGAGGGTGCATACGACGTCATGGTCTGCACGACAATCATCGAGTCGGGTATTGACATGCCGACAGTGAATACGCTCGTGGTCGATCGTGCCGATCTGTTGGGACTCGGCCAGCTCCACCAGCTGCGTGGGCGCGTCGGCCGCGCAGACCAGCGCGCCTATGCCTATCTCTTCCACCCGGTGGACCGGACGCTTTCCGAGCAGGCCTATGAGCGCCTGAAGACCATCGGAGAACACAACGAACTCGGTTCTGGATTCAAGATTGCGATGCGTGACCTTGAGATCAGAGGAGCTGGGAACCTGCTCGGAAATGACCAGTCCGGTCATATCGCCGCAGTGGGCTATGACCTCTATGTGCGCATGGTCGCAGAGGCGGTCGCGGAGCTCAAGGGTGAGAAGGTCCGTGAACCACAAGAGATCACGATCGAGCTTCCTGTCACCGCGCACATTCCAAAGGACTACATCGCCAGAGAGGATCTCCGGCTCGAGGCCTATCGACGTCTTGCAAATGCGACAACAGAGGAAGAGGTCGATGACATCGGCACCGAGTGGCTCGATCGTTACGGGGTTCTTCCCGAACCAGCGTCTCAGCTGCTCGTTGTTGCAAGACTGCGCGTGCTGTGTCTGATGGCCAAGATCCAGGAATTGACCGTCAGCGCGTATCGCCCGGGATTTGGCGGACCCGGCGAGGTTGGAGGCTCATTGGCGCGGATTGCACCGGTGGCCCTGAGGAGCTCCCAGCGCGTACGCCTTGCTCGCGTCGCCCCAAAGGCCCTACTAAAAGAGCAGGTCAAAGAGCTCATCGTGCCGTATCGCCGTGGCACAAATATCGCTGAGGAGCTTTTCGAGCTGATCGGTGGACTCTATCGAGAAGAGGATTCACGCGCTGATAGCGCCTGATGGAGATGCGTGTTTGGCCCGTTGTGCTCATTCCCCCTAGCATGCATCCGTTGTGAAGAAACTTCTTGCACTCTTTGGTCCTCTTGTCGTACTCGCGCTTGCGCTGAGTGGATGTGGCGTATCGACGTCGTCGAGCGCGGCCTCCGTGAATGGTTCGACGATCTCGATCTCAGAACTCAACCAGACGATCAAGGACGCCTCTCAGAGCGCGCCATTTCATTGCCTGCTCTCCCAACAGGCTGGAGTCCAAGGCGCTGGGGTACATGCGACCTACAGTTCGCACTTGGTCGCTCAGCAGCTCTCGTTGTTGGTCGCACGTACCGAGATCAATGCAGAGGTACACCGGCTGCACCTTGTGACGACCGCGCTTGCCACACAGCTGAGTGAGAGCCAGATCTCCTCTGGCCTGAATGGACAGGCCGGAGGTTCATGTACTGCGACTGGTGCTCAGGTCTTTGCCAGTCTCTCTTCGAGTTACCGGAGTCTTCTGACGGTGCTCCAGGTCGATCAGAACTTGCTCAGCGCGTATCTCGCTGGAGTACCCCTTACCAACACCGGTGTCACTGCCTATTCGCGCGCGCATCCAGAGATCGCTCAACTCGCATGTGTTTCGGCAATCTTGGTCGCCAAGCGCGCCCAAGCAGTGACGATCGCCACGAAGATCAAGTCCGGTGCGAACTTTGCGGCACTGGCAAAAACAGATTCGATCGACACCCAGTCCGCAGCAAATGGCGGTGCGCTTGGCTGTGTCTATCCGGGCGAGTTCGCGAGTGGACTCGCGAAGGCTGTCGGCTCGATTGCCTTGCCCACACCGTCGGCGCCGGTTGCCTTTGGATCGAACTTCGTCGTTTTGGAGGTGACCCAGCGCCAGTCCGGCACCGCCGCTGGTGCGGCGCTCGCGCTTGTCAGTTCACAGACCGCCGCTGAGGCAGTGTTTGTCAACCGGCTTGGTGCAAAGACCCAGGTGTGGGTGAACTCACAGTATGGAAGATGGATCCTTGCGTCGGGTCAATACCAGATCGCTCCTCCATCGGGTCCATTGAACGCCCAGATCCTCAATCCGCTCGCGGTAACGCCAATTGGCGATACCTACAACTAGGACGATGTCCGACCCTCGTTCTGGACCCAACGGACCGGGCGCAGATGGATCTGGTTCCGAGTTCGTTGCCGAGCCTGGCCAGAACGAGCATCAACTTGTGCACCCTCGTCCATTAGTCACCGTCGTTGGACTTGGTCCCTCTGGACCCGAACTCACGACTCCTCGCGTGAAGTCAAAGCTTGAACGAGCGGAGGCACGTTTTCTTCGCACCGCTCGCCATCCAGCTGCTCTTCCTTGGGTGGAGGCAGGCGTTCGCACCTTTGATCATCACTATGAAAACAGCGAGAGTTTTGACGAGACCTATGCGAAAATCGTCGAAGACCTTGTACTCGCGGCACGTGAATCGGGCGAGGTGGTCTACGCGGTTCCCGGATCACCCTCGATCCTTGAGCGGGTGGTCGCACTGTTGCGAGACGATTCCCGGGTCGACGTAGTTACTTTGGCCGGGCTGTCATTTCTTGATCTCGTCTGGGAGCGACTTGGGATCGATCCCGTCAATCTCGGAGTTCGTCTTGTCAATGGCGAAGAGTTCGCGCTCGAGGCCTCGGTTGAACGCGGTCCTTTGCTCGTGAGCCATACCTGGTCTGACGCAATCCTCTCGGAGATGAAGCTTTCGATCGAGCCCTCTCCGATGACGCGCGCGGTGATCTGTCATCACCTTGGCCTTGAGGATGAACAGATCGTCGAGGTCGAGTGGGACGATCTTGATCGCACGATCCATGCGGATCATCTCACCTGTGTCTATATCCCAGAGCTCGCCCGCCCGCCGGCCTATGAGATCGCGCGTGCCGCTGAGGTCGTCAAGAACCTGCGGAGTCTTTGTCCATGGGATGCAAAGCAGACGCATCAATCGTTGGTCCGCCATCTTCTCGAAGAGACCTATGAGGCGATCGAGGCGATCGAGGAACTCGGAGATCCGCCTGACATCGCAGCCTCTGAACTTTTGGAAGAAGAACTTGGCGACGTGTTGTGCCAGGTGCTCTTTCATGCGACGATTGCGAACGAAGAGGGGCTGTTCAGTCTTGGCGATGTAGCAGGGGCGCTCGCGGACAAGCTGATCAAGCGACATCCACATGTCTACGCGAAAGACGGCGACGCTTCAGGAGATGAAAGCGCTGTCGGTGCTGAGGCAGTGCTCGCGAACTGGGAGCAACAGAAGCTCCTTGAGAAGGGCCGGGCAAGTCTCACCGATGGAATCCCGCGCGCGCTTCCGGCACTTGCCTATGTCGCAAAACTCGAAAAGAAGATGTCGACCGTCGGCTTTGGGCTTGCTGATCAGCTCGAGATCCGTGCATTCGATGAGGCTCTTGACGCGATCACGCTTGAGAGCGCGGATGATTATGGCGAACTGATGCTCGCGATCGCAAGACGCGCGGTAGTGGCGGGACATGACCCTGAGACGGCGTTGCGTCGTGTCGCAAAACGATTCCGCGAACAATTTGTCGGAATCGAGCAGGCAGTTGATCTCGAGGGGGGGCGTATCAGTGCACTTGAGCGTGATGACCGCATCAGGCGACTTCGCGAGACGAAAGACGACATCTCGTAGGCAAGATCATCGGCACCGGACCAGCAAGAGTGCCAAACATCGCCTGTGACGCCAACATTTTTGCCGTCTTTGCTAGTTTCGATGCACAACTGTGCACAAAGAGCACGTGACGACAGGAGCGCAAACCGGTGAGTGGGATCTTGCAACTCGATGCCC
>DATLTI010000011.1:0-7249 GCA_035533675.1 Acidimicrobiales bacterium
TCTCCAGTATCCCGGTAGTCCTTTTTTCGCCATAATCTTTATCTTGCTGGCGATGACCTGACGATCCTGGGCTGTGGCGCCACGTCCGAGCATCATGTCGGCGATGATGAGTTGACCGCCGGGCCGTAACCATCCGTACGCGGATCGCACCACCTTGGCTTTGTCCGCGTCAAGTAAATGGTGCAGTGCGTAGTTGGTAATCACCAGGTCCACTGACCCCTCAGGCAACGAAAGATTTTGAATCGGCACGACCATACCCGTGAGCGTGCCAACACCCTCACTCTTGGCCTGTAACTCCATTCGCTTGATCATGGCATCACTCACGTCCACGCCGATCACGTTGGCCCCGCTCTTGGCCAAGAGAAGCGCAAGTCGCCCCCCGCCACATCCGAGGTCGACGCAATCGAGGCCGGGCCGCACGTCAGCCATTTCGATTGCCCGGGCGGCGACATTGGACATTCCGACGTCATTGTGTCGGTCCCACGTATCAGCGCGCCCACCCCACTTACGTCGTTGGGTCCGAATTGACACCCTGGTACGCAAGTTCTTTCGCCAAGACTGTTGCGAAACGTCCTCATCGGATACTTTCTTTGGATCACCGGGCAAGTTCAAAATAACCTCATTTTCCTTTCGCACCTTGACTACTACGCTCACTCGGCTCGCATCAATTGTCCTTCGTGATGGAACACCACCTCGGTAAGGAAGACCGATGAAAAACGACGTCTCTTTTGGCGAGAACGTAAACGGCAATTCTAACGCCGACCACTTGCTGGCTTCTACGTCCTAATAATTGATTGGTAAAGGTTCCGTAAATTAATCCCCGCCAAAATCAACCGTGACATCTCGAAAGTCGTCGGAGGTGAGTTTTCATGGACTCAATCATTGAGCAAGGGCAATTCGGCTAAATCCAAGTGAGATTGATCAACGCTAATCAAAGAACTCATCGCCTGGCCGAGGGCTATGACTCGTGGCCTACGTGCCATTTCGCGCACGTGCCACATCGATAAACACTCATGAATGCACCTTCGTGCTTCATCAAGGATCGAGCGTGTGCCTCGGCCTCGTCACGTGTGGCGTAGGCAATCTTGGGCCGCCCCATCATCGTTGTGTGCGCTCCGGGGCCGCGACGTAGAGAGGTTCCGGCTCCTCTTGCCCGGTCCCCGTAACGTCCCGACCAGTAGAAGACAAAGATCAGCAGCGCCACGCCGGCGATTAGCACGCCGACGGTGGTCACGATTGCTCAGCCCCCAAAGGACAGATAGTGGGCGAAAATGTTGCATGGCTGGCGGTCTCCAACGTGTTAACGCTGTGCACGTCTGGAGCCTTAAATCGATCATCATGAGCGCTTCTTGATATACGTGTCACGGTCTCTGTTTGGCGACTTTCCAAAGTAATGAGGGCCGTTTGAGCTCGAAGTTGCACTTCGTCATGATAGGGCCGCTCAATTGACCGCACCGCAATATGAAGACTGGCCTTGTCGCGCGAGAAACCCGAGTCGACTATCGCCATCCGGCCCAATTCAAACACTCGCCGCCAAACTAATTACGCGAGTTGACTGCCGGAATTGAACGTTCTTAGCGGCGGCTTCGTGAGTGTTGAAGGTCAGTAATAGTGACGTCGACCGCCAACAGCGTGCCCCATCGCTCCGAGGAGCCAGAGAACAAGTCCGACTACGAATATCAACATTCCGATTGTCCATACAATCGCGATGCCTGTGACGAAGCCAATGATGAGAATAACCAGACCGAAAATGACCATAACTTCCTCCGTTACTAACACTTATTTCCGAAATTGATTGCCGAGAATTGAACTCAATTTGCTCTCGACTCAGTTATTTGCTCTCTTCGTGCACCGAACTTGAGCGACCTTGCGAGTCGGTGACTTGGCGATCCATGGAGTGAGAACCAGTGCTCACTTGGTGTCGCGAAGTAGCAAAAATAATCGCCGAAACGAAGAATCCGGCCGCACCGGCAATCATGAGGATGAGGCCGACAGTCGAGAGACGAAAGCCCGTACCTTGATAGGTGATGGCCCAATACATAATCGCCCCTGCGACAGCCGCGAACGCACTTAATACCATTCCAGGAAGACCCATTTCACACCTTCTTCTAGCGCCCCTGACCAAATGTCAGGTGAGAGGGATGCGGGGTCTTGACGTCCTATCTTGAAGTGTAACACCCATCGATGCACTTAGAGGACCAATTAGAGTTCCTTAAAAGACGGTCTGGTTATCTAAACTCAAGCCGCCTCTGGTACATCTTGATCTTGAGAATTTAGTGAGTTGTTCCTCGCTTTTGTCATTCCAGTTGGCCACGGAGCTAGAGGGCAGTCCTTGCGCACTTCTGAAATCAATTACCGTGATCGAGCAACCTTGAACCTACTGGTTTGGGGGTCCCCAGTCGGACGGTCGACCAGTGTGGTTAGCCAACTCAAGTGACCATCTCCACCAACTGTGGTCTTTGGAATGATGCCATTCACGTAGAAGTCCCACTTCGCCACCCGCCAACAGCACGGGCACGCCATAGAGACTGTTATCGGGCCATACTTCGCAGCGACTTATCACGGTTCCATCGATGGTGAGTAACGTCATCGGAAGGTAGTCTCCCATTCGGTCGAGGTTCTCGGCGCGGGCGATAACAACCGAAAAATCGTCAACGATCTCTACCGATAGGTGAGCGGGTGCTGCGTGTATCAGCGCTCTTTGAAATCCGCCCGCCGTCGTAGCTCGCGCAAACTCAAGACCATTCATTCCGCCCTCACGAGATCGTAGGTTCCAGGTCCAATTAGCCATCAAGATTACCCCTCCCATGATCGAGGCTAGTGACCTCCTCTGGTCAGAAAGCCATCGCTTGATGACTGGAGTCGGAGACCCACCACACCAGGTCCGTCGTCATGTATTGGCGACTCAAACCTTGAGGCTCGACGCGTTTTAACATTGCCTCGAGCGACAACCAACATTGACCTGGTCTGCGACAAATGCAGGGAGCACAAGCAGCGGACTGGCCCTATATGACCTTAAGTAGTTTGAGGATGACAACCACGATAAGGCAGAGCACCGCCAACCTAATAAGGGTCTTGAGGTTGATCCTCGCTCGACGACGGAATCTCATGAGTTTCGCACTTCCATTTGGTCTGGCCCTCAATCTTCCTCGAGATCCGGCCCTGATGGGCTTCGAGGACCGGGCCCATCGTCGTGCGTTTTATCATCAGATCGTTTCGCCGCTCGATTCTACTCTCGGTCCTTGGCAACCGCCCAGATTCGAAGCGGGTGAACTCACACCGAGCAACTGAGTGATGCCTGTGGTTTGGATTCCCAATACCGAAAGTAGCTCAGCGGTTGCGTAAGGCGCACGGAAATCTCGAAGCCTTGATTGTTGGTGTCGAAGACCGACTTGATCGTACGGCAACCTTGCACTGAAAGTTGTGCTGCAATTGAGTCCATAGACACGAGTTACAACTATTTGAACATGGGCTCCTCTGCGACCTCTTGTCGAAATCAACAATCCGAGCGCCAACGCTTCAGATCGCGCAAGGATGGACCGATTACTTGTCCAGCTCAGCTAAGACTTCGCCGATGATCTTGGTCATCTTGTGAGCTGGGAGTGGTTCGCCGCCTTCGGCTTCGGCCACTTCTTGGGAGAAGGCCTCCACCGAATGAGTCCCCCCAATCAGCACATGTCGCAGCGCCTCGCCACTCGCGTCGGAGTCTTTGACGTCTTTGAGCGCACCGGCAACATCGTGGTTGGGCGATTCAGCCAGAGTGTGTACCACGGTCATCGCTTCTTCTCGCCCACTCGCCGTTGAGACAGCTGGGGCGCGATCGGGATTCTGTTGAAGATCCCATTCGGCAAGAGCCTCGCTATAGCCTCCTTCACCGGGATGCAACAACCGAGTCGTCGCTTCGGCGACCACCTCAACGCTGTCACCGGCCGAAGCGTTGACTACGTCGTCACTTTCGTGATGTCGCCCCTCTGGAATGGGTACCACCAGGCTCCCGTCGGGGTTACGGATTATCTCCATGTCGACACTCCTCTTTGACACCACATCGTGTCCGTCACCCCCAACCTAAAGGGTGCGCCCGGAATCACAATCGTCACCAATGCGAATCATTTTGCTTCACGCTCTGCCCCTCAGATGCGGTGAACCGTATGACTCCACAAGTCGCCCCGAGCGAAAGCAAGAACCTGCGTCGGCGTAACCGAGAAAACGAGGCCGAGGTCGGAGGTTCGACGGAACAAGAATGCACCCTTGCACTGGCGCCTGAGTACTTAGGCACTTTCACACGGACTGATTCATCCCAAGACAGCTAACTGTTCGGCAGTTCTCAACATGTCTATCCCAAGCGGCTGAAGATCAATCTGCGTGCATAGGAGACCAGTCGAGACCCGCTCGACGACTCCCCATTCCCAAATAGCAGTTGCGTTTAGGCTGCATCGGCGCGCGAGCCAGCGCGCCCGTTCACGTGGGTCGCCGTCCAAAAGCTCGATAGGGTCCTCTCTCATCAAGATCCCCAAGTCGTATTCCGCCTCAGCCAAGAGACCGTCCGGATCAATCAACTTAAAGCCATCACTTGACTGCAAGGCGTTCCATTGATGAACATCGCCGTGCACAAGTACTGCCTTTTCTGGATCATGACTGGCAATTCGATTCTCAGCACACGAAACAGCTTGGTCGACGACGCGCTCGGAACACGGATGGTTCAACTTTTCCCAAAGTTCGAGGATGAATTGAATCAGCCACCGGCCCTTCTCCGCGCCCGTTTGAAGACCCGAGTCGGGGGCCGGCCGCCATAGCCGTTCCACCGTCGCACAGAGGATCTCATGACGCTCGCCGATCGACAATGACAGATCGTGCAGCGTTGGTCCCAGTCGTTCCAAGAGAAGAGCTCCCATCGCTTCGTCGCTCTTTATTAACTCGACACACCCTTTTCCATCTGCAATCTGAAGTACCTTGATCTCATGTGCAGCAGCTTCATTCTCTCGAGGAATTAACAGTTTGAGGACGACTTGAGCGCCGTCTTCGCCGACGGCTTCGGCCACGTACGACTCAGTTCCGCCCTCCATCGAGGGACCCACGGTGATTTTCCACCGATCTTCTAGCTCAATTATGAGACTGGAGAGATCTTCGAGCCAATCTTCGGCGCCCAACACAATCGCCTTATTGCGTACGACATTCGGAACTTTGATCATCCTGGTGATTCTTACATGAGCAATCTCCGGCACCAACCCATCCCACTTCTGGTTCAAGGTTGCACCGCTGTCTTGCCCCGCGAAATATCCGATTGGTGTCGGAGACCCGAAGCAACAAGCTTGCTACCAGTCACTGGCGATTGATCCTCCAACGAGTGACAGCAAACCCGGTTGATCATCGCCGTCGTCTTCGAGGGTGTGTTTGCTGGGCTGGCGGCTGATTTCGGAGTTGGGTTAGTGCAGCCGGTCCCCGAGCGTCTAGCGTTTCGTTGTCGGTGCGCGCTGGGGGCGTGCACTTTCCACGGCCTTGAGCCAGCGGATCGGAGGTGCGGAGCGAAATGACTTGTCGTCTCTTCGCGCTCTGCTTCGATGCAAATGAGCCGCTCCGTCTCTCGCACTTCTGGGCTGGCGTCCTCAGTTGCGAGGTGACTAACGATCCCCTCGACGGCGTTGCGCTCCTGCCGAGCGATGACACCGGGTTTCGGATCCGATTTCTTCCGACTCAGGAGTTAAAGACCGCCCAGAACCAGCTGCACTTCGATCTGACCAGCACGTCTCTCGAAGACCAGCAGCAGACGGTGACGAGGTCGCTCGGGTTCGGCGCCCTGCACATCGACATTGGTCAGCGCCCGGAGGAGAGACACGTTGTACTCGCCGACCCCGAAGGCAACGAGTTTTGCGTTATCGAGCCGGACAACCAGTTCCTCGCCGACTGTGGATTCATCGGAGCGCTTGCGTGTGAGGGATCGCAGGAATGCGGGTACTTCTGGAGCGAAGCGTTGGGCTGGCCCTTGGTCTGGGATAAGGACAAAGAGACCGCGATTCGTTCGCCGCACGGCGGTCCGAAGATCACCTGGGGTGGTCCACCACTGACGCCGAAGACCGGGAAGTACCGGTTGCATTTCGACCTCGCTCCATCCGTCCACGGTGATCAGCAGGCGGAGATCGACCGTCTTGTTTCCCTCGGGGCGACCCGTATCGACATCGGCCAGGGCCAAGTTAGCTGGGTAGTCATGTCCGATCCCGATGGCCACGAGTTCTGTGTGCTGACCCCGCGATAGCGCGGCAAATCCCTGGTAGCCAGCGGCCCACCCACCGCAGAATCCCAAGAGTCATGCGGTCTCAGATTCGTGTCGATGACCCGAGGCACCGGGTCTGGTACCAAGCACTGGCGGCGTAGCCGTTCCCTCATCACGCAAAATGCCGGCGCATCTGCACTAGAGGAGAACCAGCGATAATGGCTATAGCGCGGCCCAGGCAACCACCTGGTGAATCTTGACCACCGGCGAAGTGTCCGCGATGACCATATGAAAGGATTCGCTCAACCTAATAGTAGGAGTGAACATGGCAACGAATACGCACGTGCCGCACCCGCACACGCTTGAGCGGCTGGGGCACAGGGACAAACCAGTCAAGACGGCTGACGTCGTGAAGGCGAAAGCAAGCAACTGATTCAATGCCTGGTTGGTAGTCAAGATCACAGACGCGGTAGGCACCATGTGGTGCGCCTACATTTTTGCCATCATTGCATTAATTGGGCTGCCCCCAGCGCTCAAACCTGGTGGCGAAGGCATCATCGCCTGGATTGCTCAAACCTTTCTCCAGCTGGTCTTGCTGTCGATCATTATCGTCGGGCAAAACATCGCGGCTGCCTCTTCGGATTTGCGATCTGAGAACACGTACAAGGATGCTGAGGCAATTCTGAGCGAGGCATTAGAGATCCAGAAACATTTACAGTCCCAGGACGAGATGCTGATAGCCGCGCTAAAGGACGCACGCTCGAAACTTCCCCCAACCTGACCGTTCAATGGGAGAATCTTCGCGTCGGGGGCCCGACGTGACCGCTCTGCAATCGAGCAATGGCGACTTACACAAGGAACTCCTTGACCAGTAACAAAGAGGGCATTTGAACAGGTGAACTTCGGGTTATGAGCCCGACGAGTTAGCAATCAGTGCGATCTCGCCTCGCAAGTCTGTGGCTCCGCCGGATTTCGTAGACCATCTGCGAAGGGCGCACGAGCCCCCACTAGTTAAGAAGACAACGCCGAGCAATCTCTGCG
>DATLTI010000012.1:0-12401 GCA_035533675.1 Acidimicrobiales bacterium
TTCAAGATTGTTCGAGGGCAAGAACGAGAGGAGAAATCGCACATCATCAAGACATGATCGCTCATCTGCAGCGACGAATGCGGCGACGCCAGAACGCGTGGCATGGGTCATTGCCCCACCGAGTTGTTCAGAGGAGACCTCTTCTCCGGTAACGGTCTTGACGACGTCGGGACCGGTAATGAACATATGGCTTGTGCCCTGCACCATGAAGATGAAGTCGGTGAGCGCGGGAGAGTACACCGCTCCTCCTGCAGATGGGCCAAGGATGATCGATATCTGCGGGATGACTCCAGACGCGCGTGCGTTGCGATAGAAGATTCCACCAAATCCATTCAGGGCAGCGACGCCCTCCTGGATACGGGCCCCCCCGCCATCACTCAGGCCAATGATCGGCACGCCCATACGGAGCGCCATATCCTGGATCTTCTGGATCTTCGCAGCGTGTGCCTCACCAAGCGACCCGCCAAAGACCGTGAAGTCCTGTGCGTAGATGCAGACCTTTCGCCCGTTGATTGTTCCAAAGCCGGTTACGACTCCGTCGGTGTAAGGACGGTTGTCATCAAGGCCGACTCCATACGCGTGGTGCCGGACGAGCATGTCGATCTCGTGGAATGAACCTTCGTCAAGCAGATAGTCGATGCGTTCGCGTGCAAGCAACTTGCCCTTTTGCGCCTGGGCTTCGATGGCGCGGTCAGTTCCCGCGCTTCTTGCCTCGCTTCGTCGTTCGATGAGTTCATGGAGTCGAGCAGACATTGTGTTGGGAGCTTCATTCTCGGCCATTGAGGTAAGGCTAATGGTGCGCTGCGGTTGATGTTGGAAGCGCAGCTAGGCCCCGACCTCGCGTCGTCCCTCGAGAGCCCGTCCAAGCGTGAGTTCGTCGGCATATTCGAGATCCCCGCCGACAGGAAGTCCGCTCGCAATGCGTGTGACCGACAGACCCATGGGCTTGAGAAGACGGGCGAGGTACATTGCCGTCGTGTCTCCTTCGAGGTTCGGGTTGGTGCAGAGAATTACCTCGGTAACCTGTTCATCTTCGATGCGCGCAAGGAGCTCGCGCACGCGTAGTTGTTCTGGTCCGACTCCCTCGATCGGGTTGAGTGCGCCCCCAAGAACGTGATAGCGCCCCGTGAACTCGTGAGTTCGCTCAACAGCAACGATGTCGCGCGGATCTTCCACAACACAGATTTTCGTGGTGTCTCGTTGGGCGTCATTGCATATCGAGCATTCTCGCGCCATCGACACGTTGAAGCATCGTTCACAGATTGTCGTGCGTTCTTTGACCTCGATGATTGCACCGGCAAGTCGAAGGGCATCCTCTTTTGCAACCTTGAGAAGATGAAACGCGATGCGCGCTGCAGATTTTGGCCCGACGCCGGGGAGTCGACCAAGTTCATCGACAAGGTCTTGAATGGGTCCATCAAAGAGTGCCAGCGTCTTCCCCTTTAGTGCGTCGGGTCGCCGTCATTTGATCCAAAGAGGCCCTGGAGCGCTTGGGCAACGGCGCCACCCATGGCCTCGCTGCGAACCCTTTTGAGTTGTCTGGTCGCGTCGCGAAGTGCCGCGAGGATCAGGTCTTCAAGCAGTGAGAGATCGTTGGGATCAACAACAGAGGGATCGATGGTGATCTTGTCGAACGAGAATTCACCCGAGGCTTCGATGCGTACTTTGCCCTGAGCGGCGCTGCCGATCACTGAGCGATCGTTCGCCTGCTGTTCGGCCTGGGAGAGTTGACTTTGCAACGCGGCCATTGCGTCAAGTAGCCCTCCGCTGTCACTCTCTGGGGAGAGGCTCATTGCCTAGATCTCCTCCGCGCCGGGGAAGGCAGCGCGTAGCTGATCTTCTGCCCAGGCGATGTTGGTGCTTGGAGTATTTTCAGATTCGTGGTCTGCGAGCGGGCGTCCAAGGTCTTCAAGATCATCCTCATGTTCACCGGCACTTTGGTGGTGCCCAGCGCCGGTCTCGTTGTGTCTCTCGGACGACGCTGGCGAGACTGGCGTCTGATTGACCGATGGAGCTGTAGAGTGAGGCGCCCCAACGACAAGGCGGAGTTTGAGCTCGGTACCGAACTGTGCCGAGAGGGTGCTCTCGATGTCGGACTTCAGCGGATCCGCATGGCGGATGTGCGCCTCGTTGGGAAGTCCGGCGATAACCGTCTGGCCCTCGATAGCGACAAATCGCGTCGCCTGGTAGATCGCGCGCGCCTTCGGGCGAAGTGCGGCCAGGATCTGGTCCTCCCAGACGCGAACGAGCTCTTCGAAGGTCGGTATCGGCCTCGAGTGACTTTCCGTTGTGCTCGTCGGTGTGTTGTCAGCTACAGCATCTGTCGATGAACCTGGCGCCGTCTCTAGCCCGCTGGCAGGCCTCTCGGCCACATGCTCGCTGTTGATCGGTGCTGTCGATTTGGTCTCAGCGCCTCCGTTGCGTCGCAGAGCGCCGAGAGAGGGTCGTGGTCGTGGTGCAACGGCGGTCTCTGCTGGCAGAGCCTTTATCGGCTCTGGTTCTGAAGCCTTGGACTCTGGCTCATGTCGTGCCATCGGGGTTGTCGCTGTAGGTGCAACAGGCGCGGCACTCCTTTGTGCTTGCGGAGATCCCGCGAGCTGGCGTTCAATCCGTTCGATCCGTTCCACGAGAGCCTCAGGAGTCGTCTCTGCCTCGGGATGGGTGCATCGGATCATCGCGACCTCGAGAGTGATGCGCGGCTCAGGTGCATCTCGCATTGCGACAATGGCCGCACCGATGAGCTCCATCGCACGCACGCACCGGGCGGTCCCAAGAGCAAGCACCTGATCGCGCTCGAAATCAGAGAGCGGGACCGCTGTATTTGCGTGGAACTGCGCGAGGAACCCTGCTCTGAGACGTTCGATGACATCGACACCGAGCTGTTGTGGATCGTGACCGGCATCGACCGCACGATTGATTGCGATCATGAGTGAAGCGGTGTCATTCTCTCCCATTGCACCGATGATTTCATTGATGACATCGGTGTTGTCCTCGATGACACCAGAGACCGCAACCTGATCAAGAACGCTGAGAGCGTCGCGCGCCGATCCGCGCGCGCGTCGTACCGCGGTATCGAGCGCACCGTCGGGAAGTTCAAGTCCCGCGTCGCGCGCGATATCTGATAGCAGGGCATCGAGTGTTGACTCATTGATGAGGTGAAACTCAAAGTGCTGGGTGCGACTGCGGATCGTCGGAAGCACCTTTTGAGGATCTGTCGTGGCAAGCACAAAGACGACGTGTTCAGGAGGCTCTTCGAGCGTCTTGAGAAGCGCGTTTGAAGCCTGAGGTGAGAGCATGTGGACTTCGTCGACGATGTAGACCTTCCAACGGCCTGGAGTCGCAAGAGTCGATCGCGCAACCAGGTCGCGCATCGCATCGACGCCATTGTTAGAGGCCGCGTCGAGTTCGTGAACGTCAAAGGAGGATCCAGCAGTAATCGAACGACACGAGGCACAGACGCCACATGGCTCGCCATCTTCTGGTGATTCACAGTCGAGCGCCTTTGCAAGGATCCGAGCGGTTGAGGTCTTGCCCGTGCCACGCGGACCGCTAAAGAGGTACGCGTGAGCAACGCGGCCATCTCGGACTGCGTTGCGCAACGCGAGTGCGACATGTTCCTGTCCTCTGACCTCGCCAAATCGCTGGGGCCGATAGCGCCGGTAGAGAGACTGGTAGGGCGAATCTGTCTCAGGAGATGTCGGAGCATTCATGGCCACGGCATGAGCCTAATGGCCAAGAGCGTCAGAAGAGATTGGGCAGATCTGGCACCATCATCAAAAGTGTCTGCCCTCAATCGCGTGTGCAACGGCCAGGTCCCCTGCGGCACAGACAATGTTCCGCTGAGAGCTGCTGCCTTCCGACCCTGACTCGGTTCACGGGATTGCGTTGCGCAGAACCCGGCCGCTGCACACGCGGGTGAGGGCCATTACAGGGTAGCGTCTATTGCTCCAAGGATGAGTGCGAGAGCGGCCGAATCGGCACGATTGGAAATCGTGTGAGGGGAAACCCTCCGTGGGTTCAAATCCCACCTCATCCGCCATTTCGGTGCTCGCCAAGGCGTAATGAGCCGATGTTGTGCGAGAGATCGGGGACTCACGTGAGCAACAGCCCGGCAGTTGTCTCGTCGTAGTCTGTGAGCTTTTTGTCGTCAACAAGGTGTCGATCACCCAGCTCGGTGAAGGTCTCGCTGTCGATCACGAGTTTCGTGATCTCCTCGGCGTCTCCGAACCCGGTCCTCGCTTCCGCTGCACAATCTTGGAGGTGGAACAGGCCCTGAATCGTCTCTGTTGGGACAGTTGACGTCTCTCTTGGTCGGCTCCGCACCATGTCGATTTGGCGTCGTTCGGGGCCTAGAGTGAGGCACCCGAACAGACGGTGCCACGGCGGCGCGTGCCAGATCGTTTTGATTGTGTGCCAAGCATCAGGGCCACCAAGGAAGAGACCTCGAGAGGAGGAGCGCCAGTGGAATTGAGCGATGAACAACTGATGTTCCTCGCAATCGAAGAGGCGAAACTTGCCATGGAACAGGGCGAGGTTCCGATTGGCGCGGTGGTACTCCTTGGTAGCGAGGTTATTGCCCGTGCCCACAACGGACGCGAGGGACATAAGAACCCCGTCGCGCACGCAGAGATCCTTGCCCTGGAGATGGCTGCGCATCACGTTGGCGATTGGAGGCTTGGAGGCTCCACGCTGGTTGTGACTCTCGAGCCCTGCACGATGTGCGCTGGCGCGCTTGTCAATGCACGGGTTGATCGCGTGGTGTTCGGCGCTGCTGATCCAAAGGCAGGGGCCTGTGGAACGCTCTACAACTTGTGCAGCGATCCGCGGTTGAACCATGAGGTCCGCGTTACCTCCGGGGTTCTCGAAGCTGAGTGCAGTGAGCTTCTTCGGTCCTTTTTTTCACAGCGCCGTAGTGGACCAGAACGCGAAATCGTTTGAGTTCTCATCTACTAACCTCGTGAACGGATGAGTGCGAGAGTGGACGAATCGGACGGTCTCGAAAACCGTTGAGGTCGCAAGGCTTCCGTGGGTTCGAATCCCACCTCATCCGCTCGTCCCACCTCATCCGCTCGTTCGGTCTCGGGTCTCTATCCATCTCCGGAGTCCGGCGGCATTTGAATGAATCCCGTTCAGCGTCTCGATCCGTGAGCGTTGCTCTTGGTCGATGTCATCGTTTTGCTGAGCAAATTCCTTCTCCAGAGCCTCTGCGATGTCCTCTCCGCGCTGGTATGCATCTTCGGCGACTCCGACCCATTCCCGCAGTCGCATCTCTGCCTCTGCAAGAAGGTCATCGGGATCAAGTGGGATCAAGCCGTAGTGCGTTAAGGCGATCCCCGCAGGCCGGAGCGCTGAGAAACGGTGCATCGAATTGATCGCTTTTGCAAAGTCAAAGTCTGCTGGAGGCGTCGCTGGACGGAGCACTCCGCCATCGGGGAGCTGCACACCAAGTGCATCTCCGGCGAACAAAAGGCCGCTCGTTTCATCAAGAAACGCAAGATGGTGCTTTGCATGTCCTGGCGAATCGATCGCGCGTACCACGCGGTTTCCGACGTCGACAATGTCATCGTCATAGAGCACAACGACCCGCTCTGCGTCGGTTGGGTCAAGTCGACCGTAGAGACTGTCGAGAAGATCTCCATAGACACGTGACGCGCTTTCGATCAGGCGCGAGGGATCGATGAGGTGGCGCGCTCCGAGTTCATGCACATAGACCGTCGCCCCTGGAAAGGCCCGGGCGATATCTCCGACCCCTCCCGCATGATCGAGGTGGATATGGGTAACGGCAACGCCTGCGAGACTGTCGTGATCGATGCCGATGTGCTCGAGTGCTCGCATCAGCGTCGCAACCGACGATTGTGAGCCGGTTTCGATGAGCAGCGGTCGATCACCGGTAATCAGATACCCCGCAGTGGCCTTCTTCCACCCACCGAGCATGGTGTCGATCTCAAGAACTCCGGGTGCGATCTCGCTGATCAGTGTCTCGGCGCTTTCATCTTGGGCGCCCGTGGTTTCATGCGAAGGTGTCATCACTCGATCACGTGATCGGTTCGATATCGAGATCGCGGTAGGTGTAGAGCGCGAGGTATGGGATGGATCGTTTTGCAAACTCGACGGTCGCTCGGTCCCCACGGTCCAAGAGCGT
This sequence comes from Acidimicrobiales bacterium, assembly GCA_035533675.1. Classification (GTDB taxonomy): domain Bacteria; phylum Actinomycetota; class Acidimicrobiia; order Acidimicrobiales; family Bog-793; genus CAIVND01. The sequence continues at coordinate 6,143 of DATLTI010000012.1, forward strand.
GCACGCTGCGACGACGCGGGCCCCCGAACGTTCAATGACGTCGATTGCCTCAAGTACCGAGCGGCCAGTCGAGACGGTGTCTTCAAAGGCAACTACGGAAGTGCCAGTGCCAATCTCAGCGCCTTCAATTCGCCGCTTGGATCCGTGGTCTTTTTCTGCCTTTCTAACGGAGAACCAGTTTGTCTTTGCAATGAGAGCCACAGCATGAGCAACCGGGTCCGCGCCCATCGTCATTCCGCCGATTGCAGAAAATTCGATCTTTGAAAGATCGAGTACCTCAATGACGCCGCGCGCTGCGAGCGCGAGATCCTCACCACGCGCGACGGCGCGTCGCATGTCGACATAATCATGACTCAACCCCCCCGATGAGAGTCGAAAGGGCTCCGAACTCTGGGTGTAGCCACGATCACGGATCACTTTGAGCAATTCGGTACGAAGTGGTTCGGTCAGATTGATCTCTGGGTGCCTTGTCATATGTTGGCAACTGTAGGGCGCCACCAGAGGCGATGAAAGACCGAACGTGTCTCGAGACCAAGATGGAACTGGTGAGATCGGTCCGTTAATAGCGGTCATTAAACCGGTATCCCACGCCCCGGATGGTCGTGATGTGTGGAGGAGCGTCCAAGTCTGAGTCAATCTTGGCGCGCAGGCGCCCGACCAACGTCGCGATGATTCTCGCGTCACCGTTGTATCCAAAGCCCCAGATGTTGTCAATCAGCTCTTCTCGCGTTACCACCCGACCGGCATGTTCCATCAGTTCCCTGAGTAGCTGAAATTCGCGAAGAGGTATGTCGATTCTTGTATCGCGTATTGAGACCTCATGGCGTGAGTTGTCGAGTGTCACCTCGCCAATCCGCAGAACATTGGTCGTAGGCGAGCGAGTCTTATGCGTCGCAGGGAGATCAGTCTTTGTATGTGCGGCGCGGCGCCTGAGCACTGCTTTGATTCTCGCCACGAGTTCTCGAATGCGATACGGCTTTGCCACGTAGTCGTCTGCGCCAACCTCGATGCCAACCACGATATCGATCTCTTCGCTTCGAGAACTCACCATGATGATCGGGGTCTGTATTCCAGTGACTCTCAGCTGGCGGCAGACATCTAGCCCCGACTTTCCCGGCAGCATGATGTCCAACAAGATGATGTCGGGTTTAATCACAGCTATGGCATCGAACACCTTTTGGCCATCACCGACCACAGAGACGGCAAACCCCTCGCGTTCAAGACCAAGGGTAAGTGCGAGAACATGCGACTCGTCGTCTTCAACGACCAGAATCTTGGGCCACATTTCACGGTTCTGCTGGTCCGTCTGACCCACCTCCTTGGTGCTCGCTGGATTGCCGGGGAAGACTCCTCTGTCATTGTCGAACTCGCGGGTGACGAGAGCACCTTGGGAGGGTGAACTCTGGGTGACGAGTTGGAGAAATTTCGAGGGAGTGAAAAGTCGCCGTTGGTTTCTCGATTCTCCGTCGCGCAGCTTTGGCCAACGGCGCTAGCGTTGGACCGATGGCAGCGAACAGAGTATCGACATACATCCAATCTCAACTTGGCCTTGGGCGATCCGAGGCTGAGGTGTTTCATGGCGGGAAGCGAAACCACCGTGATGTGCGCAGCGGCTCGCTTCGTGCGGGGATCTTTGGGTTCAATGACGGACTTGTCTCCAATGTCTCGCTGGTGCTTGGCACCCTTGGCGCTCATCCAGGAGGTGGGGTTATCCGCCTGGCCGGGCTCGCGGGGCTATTTGGCGGCTCATTTTCGATGGCCGCGGGCGAGTACATTTCCATGAGCGGCCAACGCGAGGTTTTCGAGAGAGAGCTCGCGATGGAGAGCGAAGAGTTGAAGAACCAACCACACGCCGAACTTCTCGAACTTGAGGCGATTTACGTCAAGCGGGGGATATCTGTCGATGTTGCTCATCAACTTGCGAACGAGCTGATGGCAGACCCCAAGCTCGCACTCGCCGCGCATGCTCGCGAAGAGCTCGGCATTGATCCTGGATCGCTTGGCTCTCCGATGCAGGCAGCAATAAGTTCGTTTCTTACCTTTGCCCTTGGGGCGTTCATTCCACTCATCCCCTTCCTTGGAGGTTCGGCGACGCTCACCGTTGCTCTCGTGGCAATTGGACTTACGGCACTGGCATCGGTCACCGTCGGTGCAGGGCTCTCATTTTTCACCCTGAAATCACCAGGGTTCTCGGCTGTGAGGTCATTGCTCATCTGTGCAGTAGCTGGTGGTGTGACCTTTGGAATTGGTGCATTAATCGGAGGGGCGTGATCATGACGGGTACTCGCGCCTCATTGCACCGGATCATCCTCGTCCGTCACGCTGATGCGGGAGACCGCACGGTCTATGAACGCCCCGACTACCTTCGCCCGCTGACCGACAAGGGCGAGCAACAGGCTCTCAAGATCGCTGAGATCCTTGGTACGTATGACCCGAGGCGGATCGTCTCGAGCAGGGCAACGCGCTGTCTTTCAACGGTTGCGCCGCTTGCAGGGCGACTTTTGCTTGAGGTTGAAGAGGTTGACGAGCTGTTCGAAGGAAGCGACCCGAGAGAATCCTGGAGCGAACTGCTCGACATTGTTGCCGAAGGCAATGGGACGCTCGTCGCGTGCAGTCACGGGGATGTGATTCCGGGCATCATTGAACTGTTGAGTGACGGCTCTGCTCCACACAGCAAATATCCAAAGATCAAGAAGGGATCGATGGTGGTGCTGAGCCTTGCGGAGCCATCGACTCCCGAGATGCTCTTTATTCCCGCACCGCACACCGAGAAACAGACTTGACACAGACTGTCAGTGAAGGAGGAGTCCAGATGGTCGGTCTTTCGCTCCATGGTCCTCTCGCGCTGGTTGGCGGCGGAGAGTGGCTCGGCGACGATGCGATCGACAAGAGGCTTCTTGAGCTCGGTGGTGGCCGCGTTCTTGTTCTTCCTACTGCTGCTGCCTATGAGAATCCCAATGCCGCGGTTGCAACTGCTACGAAGCGCTATCAGGGCCTTGGCGCAACGGTAAATGGCTGCATGGTGCTGAGTCGAAGTGATGCTGAGAGCGCGATCTTGGCCGATCAGGTCCGCGAGGCGAAGTTCATCTATCTATCGGGTGGATCGCCGCTTCATCTTCGTGTGACGCTGAAGGACTCGCTCGTCTTTGATGCGCTCCGATTTGCGTGGCACAACGGAGCGCTCGTGGCTGGTTCATCGGCTGGGGCGATGGCGCTGACGGATCCGATGATCGATCCACGCGGGGGAGCATTTACCGTTGGCCTTGGTCTTGTCAATGATGTCGCGGTGATTCCTCACTATCGAGCTGAGCGGAGCGCTCAGCTCGAGCGCACGCTCTCACTTGCAGATAGCTCATGCGCTGTCGTTGCGCTTGGCGAGGCAACTGGTGTCATCTTGTTGTCTGACGGAACCTGGGAGATCGCTGGTTCAGGCCCGGTCGAGGTCTTCCTTGGCGGACATGAGACCGGACTTGAGGCTCTTGCTGGGAAACGAGTCGGGTAGACCCACTCGGGTTCCAATCAAGTGCTGACTATTCAGCCTCGGTGATGGTCACTGACAACATCTTCACTGTCTCTGATGTCCGTCCCGACGAGCCGCCGACCGCCTCGAGCGCAGCGATCGTCTCGAGTCCCGAGACCGCTTTGCCAAACAGCGCGTAGAGAGGCGGGAGCTGAGCTCCAGAGGGACCGCAGATGATGAAGAACTGGCTGCCGTTGGTGTTTGGTCCGGCATTTGCCATGGCAAGCGATCCGATCTCATAGCGGCCCGGCTTTGGCAGCTCGTCATCAAAGCGATAGCCCGGACCGCCGGTGCCAGTTCCCGTGGGATCTCCGCCCTGGACAACAAAGCCAGGGATCACGCGGTGAAACACGACATCGTCGTAATAGTGATAGCGCGAGAGAAAGACAAAGTTGTTCACCGTCTCAGGAGCTGAATTCGCATCGAGTGCAAAGGTAATTGTGCCCCTGTTCGTCTCCATGACTGCGCTGTAGCGCTTTGTCAGATCGATGCACATCGGAGGCTTGCCGGAGAATTTCTGGGTTTTTGGTGAGGATCCATCCGCTGCGGGGCATTCGACGGTCATGTTGTTGGTCTGCTTTCTCTAGAGATTCCCGCGACGGGCGGGGCAAGGTTCGATCGTGCACGAATGAAGGTGCGCGCTAGGCCTGGACAATGGTGACGCTCACGATGTGGTGAGTGACGACTGGCGGAACCCCATTTGCACCTGCGTTCGCGTTTCCGTCTGCGTTGATCTTCTCAACCACGCTGAGGCCCGAGGTGACGGTTCCAAGAACGGTGTAGTTGGCAGGCAGAGGCGAGCTCGTTCCGGCCATGATGAAGAACTGGCTTCCATTCGAGCTCGTCGCACCCGAATTGGCCATCGCAACGGTACCAACCGGGTAGCAGCTGTTGCTCGAGCTACAAGAACCCGTCGGAGTGTTGCCGGTCCATGCATAGCCCGGTCCACCCGTACCCGTGCCGGTCGGATCGCCACCTTGATCCATAAAGCCAGGGACCACCCGGTGAAAGATCGTTGAATCATAAAAGTGATAGCGCGAAAGAAACACGAAGTTGTTCGTCGCAACGGGATTGTTCGACGAAAGACTGATCACAAAGGTGCCGATATCGGTCGTCACCTCTGCCTTGTAGCTTGCGGTCGTGCTGATGCACGTTGGCGGTGCTTTGGTGAACTTGATGTAGCGCTTGGTCGATCCCGTGGTTGGAGGACACACCGGTGCAACCGGCGTGCTCACGGTGACAATCGACGGCGCGGCAGTCGTTGTTGATCCGGGTGTGGTCGTCGTGCTCGCGGGGCTCGTTGTCGCTGTCGACGATGATGCAACTGTTGTGGTCGTAGTTGGTGAGGCGACCTTCTTTGCAGGTTTATTCGAGAGCAGAACAACGAGCAAGATGACGACTGCGACGACGACAAGTCCACTCAGGATCCGTCGCGCCTGTTTCATCCGGTTTGCTCTGCGTTGCTCGTGGGCAACTTTGACCTGACGCATTGCTCGCTGACGAGTTCGTTTTTCACTGGGCACGAGAGAAAAAGCTAATGGCTCTTTGTCCTCGGTGTCGACCGCCCGGGAATTGGAATCGGCCAAGCGGCGTGTCTCTGTCATCTTCGAGTCCGCTTAGGGGCGCTATATGGGACCTAGGCTGGAAGGATGAGCCTGCTGCGCGACCGAATTTCAAAGCGTCTTCGAGTGCCCCGGCCAGCGCCACCACCCGGTCACATGCTTGCCTCGACCCCCGTAAAGGTGCACCATCACGGGAACGGGGTCACTGAACTCGTCCTCAGCGATGGCACACGACGCAATGTTCTTGGCCGTTCGACGATCTCAGCGATCGAGGAGGCCGTCTCGTCACCCCCTGATGGAACCCGGGTGATCGTGATCTATGCCGAGGGACCGGACTTCTGCGCTGGATATGACCTCCGCGAGGCGGCCGAGGGAGATGCGGAATCGCTCATCGCTCACGAATCAAATTTTGCCTCGCTGCGCCGGGCACAGGTTCCGATCATTGCTGCGCTTCAGGGCAATGTGATCGGCGGGGGACTTGAACTCGCGCTCGCCGCTGATGTCCGGATCGCCTCTCCCGAGATGCGGATGTCGATTCCGGCAAATCGACTCGGTCTCGTCTATTCACTGCCAGGCGTGCGACTTTTAGTCGATGAGCTTGGCGAATCGATGACGAGAGCGATGTTGCTTGCGGGTAAGGTTCTCGACGCTGCTGAGGCAAAGAGCGCGGGTCTCATCGCCGAGATCGCAGAGCGCGAGGCGCTCGTTGCCGAGGCGCTCGCTCTTGGCGAAAAGATGGCCTCTTGGTCTCCTGAGGCAACGGCAGGGAACCGGCGCGTCCTTGATGTGGTGGTCGGTCGGCTTGTCGATGATGCTGCAGCGCTCCGTTATGCGAGTTTTCGGCCCGGTGGACGACTTGAGGGCTCAATCTCGCACTTTGCACCAATGGCGCGCACGAGGCGACAGAGAGCTGCTGATCGCCTCAACAGGCTGCGGCCCAAGCGCTCGAGAAGGACTGTGATACCACCGCTTTGACGCGGATGTGTCCGTATCGGCAATGCCAGTAGCTTGCTGGTGAAAATCTGCTCGCTGAACAACTAGTTTGTCTCCCGTGGCACTAGCCGTTCAAAAATTTGGTGGGAGTTCCGTCGCTGACGCCGATCGCATCCGTGCGGTGGCGGATCGAATCGCGCGCACACGAGGGGCTGGCGATGACGTTGTCGTGGTGGTCAGCGCG
>DATLTI010000013.1:0-12423 GCA_035533675.1 Acidimicrobiales bacterium
ATCCGGCGCGTACGCGTCCCGTTCGGTGTCGTCGGCATCATCTATGAAAATCGACCCAACGTCACCTCCGATGCGATGGGGCTCTGTCTGAAATCTGGCAATGCAGTGATGCTGCGTGGTTCGGCTGGAGCGCTCGAATCAAACCGGGCGATCGTCAAGGCGCTTCGCGAGGGAGTTGTCTCCGCAGGACTGCCCGAGGACGTGGTTGTTCTTGTCGAAGATGTGAGACACGAGACGGTAGATGAATTTGTCCGACTGAGAGAGAGTATTGATCTGTTGATTCCACGCGGCGGTCCATCGCTGATAGCGATGGTTCTTGATCGCGCGATCGTTCCCTACATCATCGATGGCGATGGCAACTGTCATGTCTACGTGGATGCATCTGCCGATCTTGATATGGCAGAGCGCATCATCATCAACGCAAAGATGCAACGACCGAGTGTCTGCAATGCGATGGAGTCACTCTTGGTGCACAGAGACATTGCCGAGGTGCTCCTCAAACGCCTTGACCGTTCGCTTGATGGCGTTGAGCTTGTTGGAGATGCTCGCACACGCATTGCAATTGCGCGTGCGGGTACGGCGACTGAGGAGGACTACGCGACGGAATTTCTTGATCTGCGTCTTGCGATTGGGGTCGTTGACTCAATCGATGAGGCGATCAGACATATCCGTCGCTACTCGTCTGGCCACTCGGAGGCGATCGTGACGAACGATTACGCCAATGCGAGCCGGTTCGTCAACGAGGTCGATGCCGCAGCGGTCCTCGTGAATGCCTCGACGCGCTTTGTCGATGGGGGAGAGCTTGGACTCGGCGCGGAGATCGGTATCTCCACCCAGAAACTCCATGCGAGAGGACCGATGGGCCTTCGCGAGCTGACCTCATTGAAATATGTGATCGAGGGAGATGGGCAGGTGCGCTCGTGAACCCAACCTTTCGATTCAGTGACATCAAGAGCGTCCGGGATGCGCTCGCGAGCGTGGGTTATCTGTGTGATGACGCAATCGCGACCGTTCTCTATCTTGCTGAGCGGCTGCAAAAACCGATCCTCGTGGAGGGACCTGCAGGGACCGGAAAGACCGAACTCGCAAAGTCACTCGCGCTTGCGCTCTCATCTCGTCTGATCCGTCTGCAGTGTTATGAGGGTCTTGATGAGTCCAAGGTCCTCTATGAGTGGAACTATCGCAAACAGCTGCTGCGCATTCAGGTTGAGCGCAACGAAGAGGACACTCCTGGTACTGATCATCAAGGCGAGTGGCATCGCATCGAAGGTGACATCTTCTCTGAAGAGTTCCTCCTGGAGCGCCCGGTACTTGAGGCAATACGTGCCGAAGATCCGGTCGTGCTCTTGATCGACGAGGTCGACCGCGTCGAGATCGAGACCGAGGCGCTCTTGCTCGAGGTGCTCTCGGAATACCAGGTGTCGATCGCCGAACTCGGGACTGTGCGTGCCCGCCAGATTCCGCCCGTCGTGCTCACCTCGAATGGAACGCGAGAACTCTCAGAGGCACTCAAGCGACGCTGTCTCTATCTGTATCTTGATTACCCGAGCCAAGAACGCGAGCGCGAGATCGTCATCAGCAAGGTTCCCGAGATCTCCGAGCGACTCGCGGATGAGGTCGTACGTGTCATCGGTCTGCTGCGGTCGCTTGATCTGCAAAAGCACCCGTCGATCTCAGAGACCCTTGACTGGGCGCGCACACTGATCGTGCTCGGTATCGAGCATCTTGATCGGGAGACCACCTCATCGACGTTGAACATCTTGTTGAAATATCGCGAGGATATCGATCGTGCACAACGAGAGCTTCTCGGGCTCGTCGACAAGCCCCGCGCCTAGAGAGGACCCAGGCAACAATGCTTGACGTTCTGTCCGGTTTTGTCGATGAGCTTCGCGCGTCCGGCCTGCCGGTATCGGTGACCGAGACGATCGATGCTGCCGATGCGCTCTTGGTCATCCCGCTTGATGATGTGGTCGCGTTGCGCGCGTGCCTGAGTACGACACTCGTCAAGTCTTCTGATCATGAGGTTGCCTTTGACCGAGTCTTTGAACTGTTCTTCTCGCTGCGTGGCCCAGCACGACCTGTGGATGGTGAGATTTCGGTCGAGGCTGATCTTCCCGGTGTCGAAGAGGTCTTTGTCCCCGGACGCTCTTCGGGTGATCGGCGAGCAATTGACCCTAAGGAGCTTCGCGAACGTGCGCGCGGGGCACTTTCGAGCGGGGACGAGCACCTGCTCGCAGAGACCGCTCAACAGGCAGTCGAACTCTATGGTGCCGTCGAGTCCGCTCGTCCAGTCGGTGTTGCCTACTACCTGCAAAAGACCCTGCGCGGGCTTGACCTTGAATCAATTCTCAAAGAGTTGCTTGCGAGTTTGCTCACCGATACCCGACCGGGTGAGCGTTTCGGCAACGACGGGTTGCACAGCAACCTTGTTCGCAGTGAACTCAACCGTCACGCCGAAGCGCTTCGCGAGGAGATCAGACGCGAGATTGCGCGCCTATTAGTCAATGAACGCGGAGCTGGAGCGGTCGCCAAGAGCATGCGGCGCCCACTCGTTGAGGATCTCGATTTCATGCACGCAAGTGCAGATGACCTCGTTGCGATGCGAAAGGCGATCTATCCACTTGCTCGGATACTTGCTTCGAGGCTCGCTCATCGCAGGCGACATCGCCGACGCGGACCGCTCGATGTACGTGCGACGATTCGCAGATCACTGTCGAGTGGCGGAGTACCGCTCGAGCCGAGATTCAAGAATCCCCATCCCAGCCGGCCCGAGATCTACGTGCTCGCCGATATCTCTGGCTCGGTCTCTGCCTTTGCAAGGTTCACGGTGCATCTTGTCTATGCAGTAGCGGAACAGTTCTCGAATGTCCGTTGTGCGGTCTTTATCGACGGCGTCGACGAGGTGACCGGGATCTTTCGGCGCGCTGCATCGATCGAGGAGGCAATTGCCGATCTCGGAGAACAGGCAGACGTCGTGGATGCTGATGGGCATTCAAACTATGGGAGCGCCTTTCGACTCTTTGCCGAGCGTTACGGCCAGTCACTTACCAAGAAGACGAACCTGATCATTCTCGGAGATGCCAGAGGGAACTATCACTCTGGTGAGGCCGAGATCCTCCAGACGCTCAGGCGCCGTTCACACCGCGTCTTCTGGCTTAACCCCGAGCCGCGTTCGTATTGGGGAACAGGGGATTCGATCATCGGCGAGTACGCACCGCACTGTGACGGGGTGTTTGAGTGTCGCACCCTTCGCCAGCTCAAGGACTTTGTTGACTATCTGGCCTGACGGGTAAGTGCGACCATGACCACTGGTCGTCACATCGCATGGCTAGCGTGAGAGATGTGTCTCAACCCGATGATATCGATCAAATAACCGAGGAACGTTTTCGCCTCGCGCTTGGAAACTTTGCCACGGGAGTAACGATCATTACCTCGACCGATGATGGAGAACCCGTCGGGATGTCGGCGAGCTCGTTCACCTCGGTCTCGCTCGATCCGCCGCTGGTGAGCTTTTGCGCAGCACTGACCTCGACGACGTATCCGCGCATCTCTGCATCCGAGCGGTTTTGTGTGAATGTGCTCTCGGAGTTCCAAGAAGATATCGCTCGTGGGTTCGCGCAACGCGACGTCGAACGTTTCGCCAATGTTCCCTTTAACGATTCCCCACTCGGATCGCCAGTTCTCAGCGGAGTTGTTGCGTGGATTGATTGTTCGATTGAGGCAGAGCACCGTGCGGGCGATCACCTGATTGTCGTTGGACGAGTCCGAGCGTTGCATGTCGAGTTTCAGCGACTTCCACTTCTGTATTTCCGCGGACAGTTTGCGACCGAGCTGCCGATCTCCCGTGATATTGATACGTGGGCCACCGAGTGAGTAGATCTCATGCAGGTCAGGAACTGGGCGCCGAGGTCACCAGGGTCGAGTCGCCGGACATTGCGACGGGAACCCGACTCGTCATCGTGCGCCACGGTGAGGCGTGGTGCAATCTCGAACAGTTCGTCGGAGGACCCAAGAGCTGTCGGGGTCTTACCCCACGCGGCGTACGTCAGGCAGAGGTGCTCCGTGAACGACTGGTTCGAACCCAAGAGCTCAGTGCCCCTGATGCGATCTGGACGAGCACTCTGCCGCGGGCGATCGAGACTGCCGAGATCGTCGCCGATGGATTCCCGAATACCGATGTACAAAGAAGCGGTGGACTTGATGAGCGCGATGCCGGTGAGGCTGACGGTCTCTCCTGGCTTGAGATTCCAGAGCGCTACGGAAGGTCGTCGACCCCGGGCGATGAACCACATCAGCCCCTCGCGCCTGGTGGTGAAACCTGGGTCACCTTCATTGATCGTGCAGAGGCCGAACTGACGCGCCTTGCGCGTGAACACTCGGGAGCGTTGACGCTGGTGGTCGCGCACGGCGGGATCATCGATGCATCGTTGATTCGGTTTCTGAGTCTCCCCGAGCATGGTTCACAGATCCGCCTGCACGCGGAGCACACCTCGATGACCGAGTGGCAGTTCACGGGAAGGCGCTGGCGGCTCGTGCGTTACAACGATGCCGCGCACCTGCACGAACCCGAGCACGCGACAGAGCTACTCGCGCCACCTCCGGAGTGGGTTCACACCGAGCGCTGATTTGGCTCTGGGATCGTCGATCGCTGTCGCAAAGCGAGTATCGGCGACATTCGTCCAGATCGGGCGACATCTCTAAAAGCGATCAAATCTATCGTTTTAAACTCTTTGACAGATTTACCGTGGTCAGGGATACTGGATCTGTCGCCGGAACAGGAGAAGGCGTTCACTACCTGAAAGGAGCAGACCAATGGCAAGTTCCATTGCGAACCGTCAGGACACCATCGCAGTAGAGGGCGAGAGCCTGAGTGTTGCCACGGGCACCAAGGCAGTCATCGACAACACCTGGTCGGTGCTCTCTTTTGTCCTCTCGAGCGAGGCCGAATGGCCTGGCTACGACGCCGACGAGGCCTAAGGCTTCGTTGACACCTGCAGCGCCATCCTGGCGCTGCGCTTTGCAGGCGTGAGACCTCAGCGCTGCGAAGTCAACCGATGAGATCGAAGTCGCCCAGTCCCATCGCCTCTGCGATGCGGCTGGGCGGTTGTTTTTCCGCCCGCTGGTCAGATCGCTGTGTGGACCGGTTGACTTGTCAATACAGGTCGTTTTTGGTGCGGTCTCAGCAGGTGTAGTCGGGATCGAGCCCAAACGGGGCATTCGAGGTCCCGGGAGTCTCTTGCAAGATCCATGGCACGCCGCCAGCAAAGGCATCGACACTGGTTGTCCCGCGATAGATGGCGGTTCCCGCGCACCAGCTGGTAAGTGTTGTCGGCGAGGGAAGCGTTTTGTCAGAGTACGGGGGACCTGTCCACGGCGCGCCTGCGATCCACAGCGGGAGTGGTCCGCTGGCCCTTGGAACATAGCGGCCGACGATCTTTGGAAACTGCAGGCTCGAAGAGTAGATACCGACCTCGATCCCAGCCGCGCGAAGCGCATCGATCGCTCCCTGCACGGTAGCCGCATTGAGTCGCGTCGAGCCTGACCAGAACTCATTTGCTCCAAAGTTGGAGAAGGCGGTTCGCGAGAGCGTCTGGTTCTCGACGTCGACCCACCAGGTGACAGCATGCACATCCTGTTGGTTGGCATAGAGCACCGCTTGGTGCGCGCCGTTGTATCCGTAGTTATAGGCAATGCACTCAAGACGCGCGTTGCCCGTCAAGAGGCCACACGATCCCCTCGGTCCTGTTGCATAGAGCCGTGTCGCTTCGACATTGGTCCCTGGAGCATTGAGGAAGAGATAGAGCTGATACGAGGCGCCGTTTGGCCCTGCTGCATGTGTCGCCCACGAGGCGGCAGCCGCGAGGCATGGATTGTTCGCGCTATCGAGCCAGCCGGCGACTTCGAGGATGCTGATCGCAGAGCTTGCCGGCACCTTCGACTGCAAATTTGGAGAGCCGGGCTTTTTGCACTGAAAATTGCTTATGTCATAGCCAAAGGCTTGATGGGGAAGGGGCACATACGAGGCGGTGGTGGTCGCGATCGTTGGGAACATTCCGACGACTGTTGTTGGAGATTTGGGCGGATTGCGCAGGTCCGAACCGTGGAATCCCGCGTCACCGAACAGATAGATGCGACCCGTTCCTGTTGTCAGCCAGTAGCCGTTCCCATCTTTGGTCGCAACAAAACCAACGACCGGTTGTGTCAACCGGCGGTGCACCGTCGACCCAAGGAAGCGGGCGTCGCCAAAGTTGAAGACCGCGCCGCGTGCATTGCACAGCCAGTAGCCACTGCCGTCGGATGTGGCCTGGATCGCGACGATCGGACTCTTGCTGCGATAGGTCCAGGTTCCGTGCAGGTCCTTGGCATCTCCAAAAGGAATCACGACACCGTCTGTCGTGACGAGCCAGTACCCACCACCATCTGGCGTCGGCGTGATCGCTGCGATTGGCCGGTGCGTTGATACGCCGATGGCCGAACCACAAAAGGCAGCGTCTCCATAGTTGAAGACACCCCCGGTAGGAGTGACCGTCCAGTAGCCCTGAGCGTCTGGTGTTGCGCTGAACGCGCGGATTCGTCTCGACCCGCCGCCTAACGCGAGGCGTGGGGAGCCATAACTGAACGCGTCGCCGTAGGGAAAGACATCGCCAGTAGTTGAGAAGATCCAGTATCCAAGTCCATCTGCGGTCGAAGCTCCGCCAAGGACTCGCGTTGGAGCGTTTTGAGAGACGCGCGACCCAAAGAATCCGGCTCCGCCGAAGGTCTGGACATCGCCTGCCGAGGTAACAAGGTCATAGGTGGGCGTTGGCGGGGTAACGGGAAGCGTTGTGCTCGTTGTCGAACTGGTACTTGTCGTGGTCGGACTCGCAACCGTTGTCGTCGTTGAACTCGTACCCGTTCCCGTGGGCCCAGCGAGTGTCGTCGTCGTGGTCGGACTCGTCGTGGTCGGACCTGACGTCGTGGTCGGACTCGTCGTCGTGGTCGGACTCGTCGCCGTGGTCGTTGATGTCGTGGTCGTGGTCGTTGTCGTCGACGGAGAAACGGGCGCGGGCTCACACGACGTCAACGTCGTTGAGATCTTCGAAGTCACAGCAGCGCTTGTTGAGCTCTGCGCGGGCACGAGCAGGCTACCGAGAACGAGTAGTCCCATTGTGACCGTGCGGGCTCGTCGGATACCCCGAGCCAGGATCATCAGGTTCTCAAAAGCTCAGCAACTCTGAATGCGAGGTCGATGGACTGTATTGCGTTCAGTCTTGGGTCACAGGTCGTCGTGTAGCGCAGCGGAAGATCAGCCTCGAGGATCTCTTCGACGCCGCCGAGACACTCGGTGACGTTGTCACCGGTGAGTTCGACATGCACGCCTCCTGGCCAGGTTCCCTCTTCGCGGTGCACTCCAAAAAAGCCGCGGATCTCTCCAAGCACGTCATCGAAATGACGTGTCTTTCGTCCGTCTTCAGTTGAGAAGGTATTGCCGTGCATCGGGTCACACTGCCAGACGACGGGGTGACCAGCGTCGGTCACGCAACGCACAAGGGGAGGCAAAAGCGCCGATACGCGATCGACGCCAAGTCTCGTTGTGAGCGTGAGACGACCCGGAATGCGCTCGGGGTTGAGTCGCTCACAGAGCGAAAGGACCTCGTCCTCGGTGGTGGTCGGTCCCAGCTTTACGCCAATTGGGTTCTTCACACCGGCAAGAAAGTTGACATGGGCGCCGTCGAGCTGGCGGGTGCGCTCGCCGATCCACAACAGGTGAGCTGAACAGTCGTACCAGTCGTTGGTCAATGAGTCGCGCCTCGTCAGTGCCTCTTCGTAGTCGAGCAAAAGCGCCTCGTGGCTGGTGAAGAACTCGACCTGCTGGATCGTTGCCTCTGCGCGAAGGTCAATGCCACAGGCGCGCATGAATGCAAGTGCTCTGTCGATCTCGCCGGCGATCGCCTCGTAGCGACGCCCCTCCGCGCTATGCGCGACGAACTGCTGGTTCCACGCGTGCACCTGTGAGAGATCGGCAAATCCACCCTTGGTGAATGCGCGCAAGAGATTGAGTGTCGAGGCCGACTGGTTATATGCGCGAAGCATCCTCGTTGGATCGGCGATGCGGGCTGAGGGGATCGGAGCGTCATCATTGATGATGTGCCCGCGAAACGATGGTATTTCGACACCACCGACGAGCTCGGTCATCGATGAACGAGGCTTTGCGAATTGGCCAGCGATCCTTCCGATCTTCACAACAGGTAATCCCGCGCCGTAGGTGAGCACGACAGCCATCTGCAAGATCACCTTGAGTTTGTCGCGGATGCCATCAGCGGAGAACTCTGCGAACGATTCTGCACAGTCGCCCGCCTGCAACAGGACAGCCTCTCCTCTGGAGACCGAGGCGAGCGCTTTTGTCAGCGTGCGGGCCTCTCCGGCAAAGACGAGTGGTGGGTAACTGGCAAGTTCAGCTGTGGACTCCTTGAGCGCCTGTTCGTCTGGCCACTCTGGCATCTGCGACGCGGGAAACTCACGCCAGCTCGATGGGGTCCAATTCGCCTGGGCTGGTGTGGTCGGGGTGGAGCGATCTCCGGCACGATCTGGAGCCATTGCTCTAGCCTAGGCAATATCACGGTGATGTCCGGCGCGTGGCGTTGCGTTGGTGCTGTGTTGACGCTTCGCGCGTAGGCTGGCGAGGTGATATCTCTTACACCGGCACCAGGATCGCGTGCCGTTTCGAGCGCAATGACCAGCTGTCCCAAATGAGCCGGAAGGTCGGAATTTTTGGCGGAACCTTCGATCCGGTGCACGTGGGGCACCTCGTTACCGCCGTCAATGCGCGCGCTGCACTTGATCTTGATGTGGTGCTGCTCGTCGTTGCCAACGAACCGTGGCAAAAGGTCGGTGGACGCGCTGTCACACCTCCAGCTGACCGTCTTGCGCTCGTTGAGGCGGCGGTGAGTGACTGTGAGGGAATCGAGGTCTGTGATCTTGAGATCAAGCGGGGTGGATCTTCCTACACGATCGACACGGTCAACGAGCTGATCGCGAACGAGTCCGACATTTTGTTGACGTTGATTGTCGGAGCTGATGTGGTTCCCAATCTCGAGAGCTGGCGGGCAGCCGACGAGCTCAAGCGGTGCTGTCATCTTGTTGTGGTGAACCGCCCTGGCTCTCGTCTCGCTGCTGGTGAGGAACTCGAGAACCAGCTCGCTGGTTGGAATGCCCAGGTGATCGAGGTTCCAGCGCTCGAGGTGTCAAGCACCGATCTCCGTGATCGGGCCGCATCTGGGCGCCCGCTTGATTTTTTGATTCCCGACGGTGCAATCCGCGTGATCAGAGATCGCGGGCTGTACGCTTTAGACAGATGAGGGACACGACATCATAAATGCGCAAAAGAAACGTGAAGTAGTAGTTCCTTGTCGCTAGATTTCGCTCGCCTCGCTGCCGAGGCCGCTACCGCGAAAACCCTTGAAGAGACCATCATCCTTGACGTCTCCGAGCTGATCGGGATCACGGAGTACTTCATCGTCACCGCTGGACGCAATGAGCGACAGGTGCGTTCGATCGTCGATGAGATCGGCTTTCGCTGTCGCGATGCAGGACTTGGTCCACCACGTCAGATCGAAGGTCTCCAGGACGGTAAATGGGTCCTCGTTGACTATGGATCTTTTGTCGTGCACGTCTTTGACGCGGAGTCGCGTGCCTATTACAGCATCGAGCGGCTCTGGTCCGATGCAGAGCGAATTCCCCTTACCTGTGAATTGAAGGCCGCAGCGAACGATCGATAGCTCCGAGCATTCGGTCGTGCCATTGATTATTCGCTCAAAGTTACGGCGTATGAACGCGCGCGATTCGAGCGCTAGCAATCCTGACGGGGATATTTTATCCGCGTGGAATCAATGACGCATAGGACGCAGCCGTTACGGGCGCGCGGGTCGCAGTCTCGGTTGGCAGATACGCGTAGGTGAGTTGGCCAGCCATCGCAAACTGAATGCCCTTGATCGTCGAAAGCGCTGGACTGTTCATCAAGGTAAGGACAATCTGGCCATACGCGAGATAGAGCGACGGGCCAAAAAGATTGTTGATGAACTGGACATCGAGATTGACCGTGAGGATATGTGTAGTCGCGGTGTAGGTGCTTGTCAGCCCCGGTTGGGAGTTGAGCAGGGTGGCGATGCCCTTCCCCTCACTCGTAAGAGGCCCGTTGTCAAGATCGAGTAGAAGCTCGTTCGCAGTTGCCTCGACAAGTGAGTATCCAAAACCCGATCGATGCACAGCAACGAGATTCTCGCGCCTGACGAAATACAGCGTGAGCTTGGTCGAGGTTCCGCCCGGACTGTTCGGCATTGCCTGGGGGACATAGGCAGGAAGATCGGTGAGTGGATGGGCAACCGTGTCAATCGGGACGCCACACGCTCCAAGTCCGAGCGCGAGTATGACAAGCACGACGGCGCGCTTTGATCGGCTGAACTTTGGCCGTGACGGCGCGTTGCCCGGCCGGTTGAGCACGTGCTGTCTTTGGCGGGCGAGCATCATTGTTCGGACTCCGGAAGCTCTTCGATGATCAGTCGTGGCAGTTCGATGACAAATCGGGATCCCGTCGGAGCGTTGACCTCTGCCCAGATCGCTCCACCGTGGAGCTTGACGTGTTCGGTGACGAGAGCGAGGCCAAGTCCGGTGCCTCCACCGGTGCCTCTTTGTCCCGCGATCGAAGCAGCGCGTGCAAATCGATCAAAGATCCGCGAGCGATCCTCTTCGGGAATGCCCGGGCCCTCGTCCTCGATTGTGACGCGCACGAGTCCCTCATCGCCCTTTTCAATCGTGACGCGTGTCGCACCGCCGGCATAGCGTTCTGCATTCTCCAAGAGGTTGGCAATGATTCGCTCGAAGCGCCGCTTGTCGGCAAAGACCTGCCAGGTAGAGACCTCGGGATCTGCCTCGATCGGAGGTGGGGTTGAGGTCGAGCGGTGAAGCGAGCGGGACACGAGTTCGACGATGTAGACCTCTTCACCCTGAAAGTCGGCCATTCCCGCGTCGATGCGCGAGATCTCGAGGAGGTCGGCCACCATGCGCTGGAATCTGCGCACCTCCTGACTGAGCAGCGCGAGCGCCTGGGAAGACCGTGGTGGAAGTTCATCGCTGTGTGACTCGAGAATCGATATCGAAGAGCCAAGCGTCGTCAGCGGTGAACGAAGTTCATGACTGACATCAGAGGCAAAGCGCTCTTCTCGTTCGAGTCGGTCCTGGAAGAGATCGACCATCCGGTTGAACGAGTTGGTCAAGACCGCAAGGTCGCTCTGGCTCGATGTCTCGATTCGTGCGTCAATCTGTCCCTCGGAGATCTGACGGGCCACCTCGGAGACATCGCGCAACGGTCTCAGCGCACGTCTTGCAGCCCAGCGACCAAGGATGAGTCCGACAAGTGTCGTCAGCGTGGCCGCAGCGACGAGTGCGGAGAGGAGCGAGTTCAGTTCGTTCTGGGCTTGGGACACCGGAAAGACCTCGAAGTACTGCGCGACGTAGGTAGGCGCATTGATCGGTTGGCCCACCGCGATGTACACCTGACCGTTCGAGGGAAGGACGAAGATCTGCTCTGCGGGGACACCGATCTGCACTGACTTGCGCAGGCTGAGCGGCAGGTCTGCAGGGTTCAAGATGGAAAGTCGCGCGGTGAAGGTCCATGAACCCTTTTGGAACAAGAGCGAAGACGAGTTCGAGGTGGCCTGGTCGATATTGTTCACAATCAGCGGACCATTCAGCTGATCGGCAAGGTCCGCATGCACCACCGCTCCGTTGTCGAGCGCCGTTGTCTCTGCTGCAGTCACGTACTGTCCAACGATCGCTGAACGCGTTGAGTAATAGGTGATCGCCGAGACCATGATGCCAAGGACAAGGGCGCTCATGCCAAACAAAAAAGTGATGCGCGAACTCAGCCGACTGTGAAACTGCAGACGGCGCGGCCGCAAAGATTGTCCGCTCGCCACGGAACCTGGCAGTACGTTGGCCATCTACGGAGCGAGCTTGTAGCCGAGCCCTCGAACGGTGATGATGTGACGAGGATTTGCCGGATCGAGCTCGACCTTGGTGCGTAACCTTCTGATGTGAACATCGACAAGTCGACCATCGCCAAAGTAGTCATAACTCCAGATCCGCTCGAGCAGCTGCTCTCTTGAGAGGACCTTGTTCGGATTCGACGCCATCTCACAGAGCAAGAGGAACTCTGTACGCGTGAGATGCACCTCTTGTTCCGCGAGGCGTACAGTGCCCGCCTCGAGCTGGATCTCAAGCTCACCAAAGGTGAGAATCGACGACACCGAGTTTGTCGCATGCGCTCGGCGCAACAGCGCGCGGATGCGCGCCGCGAGCTCTTTTGGCTCGAACGGCTTGGTCACATAGTCATCGGCGCCTGCTTCAAGGCCCGCGACCACGTCATGGGTATCGGTCCGCGCGGTC
>DATLTI010000014.1:0-5084 GCA_035533675.1 Acidimicrobiales bacterium
CTGCGGTCTTGATGGGAAGTGAAGTTGTTCGTTCGATCGTTCGTCGCCCGTGGGTGACATTGCCCGTTGTCGGAAGTGTTTCGAGCTACAATCCTGCGCTCGGGATCGAGGGCATAATCGGCGTCAAATCTGGTTGGACTCCCGAGGCGAAGAGCTGCCTCGTGATCGCGGCATGGCGGCGAGTGGACCGCCGCGGGGTTCTTGTGATCTCCGTCGCGCTCGGCCAGCCGGGTGGTCTTGTGACACCGGCACGTGTGGACGAAACTTTACTCACAGTGGCAACGAAAGCTCTTTTTGGCTTTCGGATCGTTGATCCGGGCACGACCGTGCCGCTGGCCGGAAGCATGCCAAACCTTGCGATTCTTGAACCACGTGCACCTCACGTCGCGATTGTTTGGCACGGCCTGAGGTTGACGCAAAAGATCATTCACCTCAGAGGGATCTCACCATCAGTGATCGCAAGCGAACCTGCCGGCTCAGTCGTTGGGCAACTGCAAATACGCGCGCCATGGGGAGTTATCGAGATGTTTTCGCTGACGAGCATGGGCGCGCCGAACAACATCGCAAGTCCGCAATCGCCACAGAATAAAACGTGAGAACCGTCAACTACGGTATCCGATGAGTCCAAAAAGTTACCTGACGAATCTACGCACTCCTTGCGCCCGAGAGGATAGAGCCGAGCATTAAAGCTCCACCAAGGTACGACTTGCGAATCGAACGACCGCGCGAACCGACCATACGACCGCGATAGCGACCAGTAATACGAACGCCAGCATTGCCTCGCGCGCCGCCACGTGCGCCGTCGCGATTCCGAGTCCAATGACCGGGACCGAGAGCCCGACGTAGGCCCCGAGAAAGAATCCGGCGAGGACTTCAGCGCGTGACTCCAGTAGAGCAGTACTACCCGCCGCGACAAGGGAGCCGCGAAACACCAAGCCCGCTCCAGCACCGGTGACGACGCCACCAAGGATGAAGATCAACAGACTCGGCACCCACATCCCCACAGTGAAGAGCGCCAGACCGACGAGCAAGATCGGCACACTACGCCGGAGCATCTGCATCGTGTCAAGACGACCCAGCACAATCTGCGCCAACGCACCCGCGGCGAACGCGGAAAATACAACCGCCCCAGCGGCGGCATGTGAAGTCTCATGTAACGTGCCAGCGAGAAAGCTCGGTACAAGCGAGTTAAATACGCCATAGCCGGCAAAAGCGGCGAGGCCCGAAAATGTGGCGGCGAAAAATTGGCGCCGCCCTTCAGAGGGTACGGCCACGCGCTGTGGGCGCCAGGCTAGAGCGTCCTCGAGAATCGACACCGTTTCCGGTGAAACTGTGATCAGCAACCCCAACACGACCAACGCCGCGCCGACGACAATGAAAGAAAGGCGCAGCGGGGCGGGCGCGAACTGCGCCAACAGTCCCGCGAGCAGTGGCCCAAAACCGATGCCACCCAAGTTGGCGGTGATCGCAATCACCCCGGGACGCTTCGTTGACGCGCCTGGGTGCACTTCGAGATGCAGTTCAGCCAAGTACGCCGTCGCTGTCGCTGTCGTCATACCAAACGCCACCCCACTTACCACGCGTGCCGCGATCAAACCAATGAGACTCGGAAAGAAGATGAAAACCAAGGCGCTCGCCACGTTGACGAACAACGCCATCACGAGCACCCGCCGCCGGTCGACCCAGTCCGAAACGTGTCCGACCAGAAAGAGACTGGCAATGACGCCGACGGCATAGACGGCGTAGACAACCGTCCCCATGATCCCGGAGAAGTGGTCACGCTGCTGGTACAACACCTACAACGGCGTGGGTATCGCCGAGAACGCCATATTTAAGAGGAACGCCACCGCAACCACCCAGAAGGCGATCCGGTGAGGCAAGACGAACCCGTGATTCAGGCTTCCGTCGCGCTCCCGACCCTCGTGGTCGTCTCTTTCGAACGACACCCCTCCAAGATCGGGTTGAGCTTGCTCTTCGGTGGTCACGATCGCTCCTCTTGATCATCAGGAATCTATATAAAACGCTACGTATCGTATTATAATAACTAGAGTTGCGAACGTGACATCTACGACTATTTCCGATCCGAACTGGAGAGGGCGACCCCGGAGCGAGGAGGTCGAGCAGGCGATTCTGAATGCGGCCGCGAGGTTGTTGACTGAACGTGGACTCCAAGGCTTGACCATTGAAGAGGTTGCGTCTCTTGCCAAGGTTGGCAAGACATCGATCTATCGGCGATGGCCATCGAAGGGCATCTTGGCGTTGGAGGCATTTCTTATCGAGTTCCTCCCACTTCTGCCGCCAGTTGACACCGGAAGTCTTACTGGCGACTTGAACGCAGCGCTCTCGGCCTAGGTCGGTGCGGTTGCTGGTACTCCGACGGGCCGGAACCTCGTCGCGGTGATCACCGAGGCGAAGACCGATCCCGATCTCGCGGCCGTGTGGAGTGAGCGGGTCGTGATGGCCGCGCGAAATCAACATCGCTCGATGATCGAGCGGGCAATTGCTCGCGGGGAGATTCCGAGAGATTCCGACGTCGACGTGCTCATGCACATGCTCTACGGTCCGGCGTATCACCGGTTGTTTCAGAGACACCTCCCGTTGACTGAAGGTTTCGTTCAACGGGTCGTTGCGGTCATCGTCGCCGGAGCCAAAGCTGGAGGCGCCGTACCACTAACTACCCACAGGGACTGAGCCCGGCCAGAGGTCATCTCCCGCGTTCGAAAGGTTGAAGATCTTGTTGACCGGAGAAAGGTCGGGCGGTCACATTGAATACTGTCTCGCTCGCGCACTCGAGTACTACGGAGTTTGAGAGAAAACCCTCACATTCAATGGCCCACTTGACGAGCGCCCCAACCTTGTCTTGTATGCATGCACATGCTCGACCCCTTTGGCTCGCTTCTCACGGTTACACTCTGAAGATCGCGCGATGGATTTCGTGACTCCAGTAACTGCTCTCAAAGCTTCGATAGGAGGTCGCAATGGAAATCAACTCCGACTCTCTAGATGTATCTCTCGTGAGTCCTGCCATCTTTCACGTGCGATTTAGAGCCAATGCCAAGACAGGTGGACACAACCGAGGTCGGGCGGGAGCCGCTGAATTGGTAGGCACTGGACACGACCATGGATTCGATGGATGGCTGTTGAACTTGGCTCCGCCCAAACTGGCGCCAAGCCGGTCACGCTTATGAGCCCGAAGGCGAAGCTCGGGTTGCCCGATCAGATAACGGCGTGCCTGTTCGATCTAGATGGTGTCCTCACCGAGACTGCCAAGGTGCATGCTGCCGCTTGGAAAGAGATGTTCGATGCATTTCTCAAAGATCGCGCCGCAAAAAGTGGCGAGGTCTTCGTAGCATTTGATGCAAAACGCGAGTATGACACTTATGTCGATGGAAAGACTCGGCTGGAAGGAACTCGGTCGTTTCTTGCGTCACGCAACATCATGCTTCCTGAAGGCTCTTCTGACGATCGCAAGGGAATGGAGACTATCAATGGACTTGCAAATGCCAAGAACGCGATCGTGAATCAAAAGATCAAGGAGGAAGGGGTCGAGGCCTACTCCGGCTCCGTCCGCTACGTGCAGGCGGTCCGTAGCGCTGGCCTGCACACAGCAGTGGTGTCTTCAAGCGCGAACTGCGCGAAGGTACTTAAGTCCGCCGGTATCTCCGAGCTTTTTGAGACGCGTATCGATGGCGTCTCCGTGGTTGAGCAACACCTCGCGGGCAAGCCAGCACCCGACACCTTCCTCGCCGCTGCTCGAATCCTGAATACGCCTCCAGAGCAGGCAGCGGTCTTTGAAGATGCGCTGGCGGGCGTCGAAGCTGGACGCGCCGGTGGATTTGGTTTCGTCATCGGTGTCGACCGTGTTGGCCACGCCGCGGAACTTCGAGCGCATGGTGCAGATATCGTCGTAACCGACCTCTCCCAGCTTTTGGCCAGTCCATGATCAACCGCTCGGCTTACTCCATCGATCCCTGGGTATTGTGCGAAACCAATCTCGACCTTGATGTGCTAGCTCAAAGTGAGACGCTTTTCGCGTTGTCAAATGGCCACATCGGTCTTCGTGGCAACCTCGATGAAGGCGAGCCGTTTGGCACTCCAGGTTCTTACCTGAACGGCGTATATGAGGCGCGTCCACTGCCCTATGCAGAGGCTGGCTTTGGCTACCCAGAAGATGGTCAGACGGTGATCAACGTCACGAATGCCAAGATCATGCGACTTCTCATTAACGACGAGCCCTTCGACATCCGATATGGACAGCTGCGCAGTCATACGCGATCGCTCGATTTTCGCACCGGCTTGCTTGAACGCAATGTCGAATGGATCTCGCCCGAAGGACAAGGAATTCGCGTTCACTCGCAACGTCTCGTCTCATTTACTCAGCGCTCGGTAGCAGCAATCGTCTATGAAGTGGAGCCGATCGACTCGCCGTTGCGCGTGGTTGTGCAATCTGAACTCGTCACGAACGAGGTACTCCCGCCGAGAAGTCACGATCCGCGGGTATCCGCGATACTCGAGTCACCGCTGCAAGCAGAATCGAACGCGTTGTCCAATTTGAACGTGACACTAGTTCACCGGACAAAGTCAAGCGGATTGCGAGTCGCCGTTGCGATGGATCACATCGCTGAGTCACCGTCCGCGCTTCAGATCAACACAGAGAGTTTCCCCGATCTCGGTCGCGTCACGTTCAGCGCCGCCCTTCAACCTGGTGAACGACTCCGTATCATCAAGTTCATTACCTATGGATGGTCAGCCGAACGATCAGAGCCGGCAATGCGCGATCAGGTCGAAGCAGCCCTCGCGGCCGCGCGTCAGACCGGATGGGATGGGCTCGTCGCTGAACAACGCTCAACGCTCGACAAATTCTGGGAACGCGCTGACATCGAGGTAGACGGCGATCCTGAGATCCAGCAGGCCGCGCGATTTTCACTCTTTCACGTCTTTCAAGCTGGCGTTCGAGCCGAGGCGCGCGCGATTCCCGCAAAGGGACTCACTGGTCCTGGTTATGACGGGCATGCATTCTGGGACACAGAGATATTCATTCTCTCTGTACTGACGTACACCGCTCCTGAGGCCGTCGCCCATGC
>DATLTI010000015.1:0-3164 GCA_035533675.1 Acidimicrobiales bacterium
TGAGCTGGCGAATCGAGCCGGTATCGCCCGGAGCACGTTGCAATCTATCGAGGCCGGTCGGGGTGGGACAAATATCGAGAACATCCTCAGGGTTCTTCGGGCGCTCGGCATCATGGAGAAAGTCGTCGAAGGAGCAGATCCCTACACGACCGATGTCGGCAAACTTCGAGCTGATGAGGTGTTGCCTCAGCGTGTACGGAGATGAGTGCCATGCAACGACCAGAAACGCTTGACGTGTTCGTAGATGGAGATGGTGAGGAGCTGTTTGTTGGAACTCTCCGGATATACGAGCGACGTGGACAGAGCACGACCTTTGAGTATGCGACTACCTACATTGCTGACGCACGCGCCTACGAGATTGATCCTGCCCTGCCACTCCAGACGGGTGTCTTTAGTCCCGCGTCTCACAAGGCTCTCTTCAATGCCTTCGCAGATAGTGCTCCAGACCGTTGGGGACAAAACCTCATGCGCCGCAGCGAGCGAGATCGGGCACGAGAAGCCAACTCAAAACCACGCACACTCGGTGAAACTGACTTCTTGCTTGGAGTACGTGATGAACTTCGCCAAGGGGCACTCAGGCTGTTCGACCCGTTGACCGATCACTACCTCGCTCAAGAGATCGACGGCGTGCCGGCGCTTGTGGATCTTCCACGACTTCTCGCTGCCAGCGACAACATCGAAGACGACACACCAGAGAACAAGGAGATCAGAGATTTGATCAACGCCGGTGCTTCCCTCGGTGGAGCCCGTCCAAAGGCTGCGGTTCGACTCGCGTCCGGTGAACTAGCGATAGCAAAATTCCCATGCAAGGATCGCGACTCGTGGGATGTCGAAGCATGGGAGTCGGTCGAGTCCAAACTGGCGCAACGCTCAGGCATCGACACTGCTACGCATGAGCTGCGCAACATCGCCGGTCGAAATGTCCTGGTCGTCACGCGCTTTGATCGTTCCGGTTCCAGAAGAATTGGGTTCGCAAGTGGTCTCACGATGCTCGATTCATCTGATCTTGAGACCCGCAGCTACCTTGAGATCGGAGAGGTGATAGAGCGCCACAGCTCCAAACCCGACGTGGAACTCCTGCAACTCTTCCGGAGAATCGTCTTTTCAATTCTCACCTCGAACACCGACGACCATCTGCGCAACCACGGCTTCCTTCGCCAAGCCGGGAGATGGCGGCTGTCGCCGGCTTATGACATGAACCCGAATCCCGACAATGCCGGTACTCAGGCAACGGCAATCGACTACGACGACACGACGGCCAGCATCGAATTGGCGCTCGATGTCGCAAGACAGTTCCGCCTCTCCGATATTTCGGCCAAAGCGGTTGTCGCTGAGATCGTGGACGCAACGAGTACCTGGAGGGCCGTCGCAACTGAGACAGGAATCAACCAAAGTGAGATCCATCGAATGGAAGGTGCGTTCGACACTGAACAGCGATCGATTGCCCGACGTATCGTAGGTCAACCGATTGCAGTAAGGGGCGATCAATCGGTCGTAGCTACGACGGAGGTGCCACAGCCACGATCACCACGGGGCACACCGAATGGCGGACAGTTTGCATCAAAACGGACCGGTGTGGACCCTGTCGATCTCGCTGAGGGAGGCTCTGGCAACTGAGTTCACCCAAACGCGAATTCGCTCAATGTTCTGTCTGGCATGGATCCAGAAAAGTAGCTTTCCGGAATAGACAAGTGATATGGCCCGTGCGCACGAGATCTTTGAGTGCGCGGCGCATCGTTAAACGGCTCACGGCGTAAGCGGTCGCGAGCGCAGGTTCAGAAGGCAGCTCGTCGCCAGGAACCTGGGAATCAAGACCTTCAATCGGCCAACGTTCCTACTGATTTGAAATGAGCGGTTGACGTGGGGATTCAACGGGCATACACCGACGGCGTGCTGAGCGATGGATCATGACCCCATCCACCAGTTTTCGGGCCCCCAGTACGGACGAAGCGGCGGTAGGTCTGTGAGCTTTGGGTCCTTCGGGCAAGGAGACTCTCCATCATCGCCGTCCCAGCGTCGACGGTACTGATCAGGAATGTCTCCCCACCCCCAGTACGGCAGTGGTCGGTCCGGTCGGATCCCGAGTGTCTCGACGGGATCGATTCGCTCCGAACCCACCGTGCACAGATGCGCCCAGTCGTCACCCAGATCGAACACGTACACGAATTGCTCGCCGGGACCCAGCCGTGACAACTTGACGCGTCGGTAGTCCTCGGTGATCTCGTTCTCGATCTCCCAGTCTGGATTGGGAATCGACAATCGCGACTTACCGGCCAACGTGAACTCCTGAAGGTGAGACCGGTCCCACCGGGCGAACGCGTCGTCGATGGCGTCGGCGAGCTGTTCGAATGTATGGGTGAGCGCGGCGGCAAAGATCCGTCCCGGCCGAGGCCAGAAATGCTCGCCGTGGCCCTCGACGAGGTCCACACGTATTGATAGCCAGATGCGAGCCATCAGATCCAACCTCCTTTTCCAGCCCAAGCTCCGTCGCCACAGCTGCCCGTGATTCCACGAGATCGTGCCTCTCGAGGACCCTCGTGGTTCGTCGCTCATTGGAATTGCACAAGAGGAGGATACATCTCAATGCCGCTCGTCAATGATTTGGACGAGTCGGTGGAGGTGCAAAGGGATTGCCTACCGACATGAGAATCCCGACCAGTTCACTCGGCTCACCCCGCACCATGAGCTTGATTTTCGATTCGCGAACCAGAACCTCGGATTGACGTCACCTTCACTGTGCACACCCGATCAGGCAGACCGCTTGACGTGGATCATCGTGCAGCGGCGCCTCGTCCACGACCCGCGGACCACCGACGAGCCAGTCGTTGACCCCTGTGAAGGCAAGGACTCCGCAGCTGTTGAGCTGGGACGTAAGGGCGGCCTTCAAAGGCAGGAGAACGCGAGCGGCCAAGCTGACGCCTGAACAGCGGTCGTCGATCGCAAAGAATGCTGCTGCCGCTCGGTGGGAGACCAAAGCTCAGATCTCGTCAACGATTTCCATTACTCGGACCGCACCAAAGACGCGGGCGTAGCTTCCCCCAGTAAGTTCATCAAGGACCCCAACTTCAACAAGATGATTGACGATCTTTGTTGCTGCCATCGGAGTCATCCCATATTGAGTCGCAGCGAATGAAATCGTGATGACTGGCCAACGTGTCAGCCCT
>DATLTI010000016.1:0-4952 GCA_035533675.1 Acidimicrobiales bacterium
GCGTACCTTGCCAGCAGCGATCTCTTCCATCGCGATCGAAAGCGGCTTTCTCGCAAGCGATGTCACCTGGGGAGGCACAACCGCGCCGAGTCCTTCGCCTAGCTGGTTGAAGTACGCGTTGATCTGACGAGCGCGCTTGGCTGAAAGGGTAACCAGCGTGAACTTCGACTCAACCTTGTCGAGCAACTCCTCGATGGGAGGATCGATCATCGTGCTGCGTGGCTCGGCCATGGGACTCCTTTTAGCGCCCGGACAAGACAGTTCCTGACCGAGGGGACAAAGACATCGGGCAGCGAGATCGTTCTCCTAGGAGGAGAAACGCCGCCTTGAGGCCTCAACTATAGCGGCGAGCTCATGGGTCGCCTGTTCGAGGTTGTCGTTAATGACCACGGCATCGGCAAACAGACGTCCTTCGGCCATTTCCCGCTCTCCAAGGGCAAGCCGGGCCTGCACGTGAGCCTCTTCATCACCTCTGTTGCGCAGGCGCTCTTCCTGGGCCTTTCGCGAAGGGGCGTCCAGCAGCACGCAGACGACATCACGGGCGCGCTCGAGCACCTGACGGGCCCCTTGAATATCGATCTCAAGAACGAGATCGCGATTATCCCCGTCTTCGGGCACAGGTGTTCCGTAATAGTGATCGAGAACCCGTGCCCATTCGAGAAAACCGCCCTCATCGATGCGACCCCGAAAGGTCGCCTCGTCGACAAAGTTATAGGCATCTTCTGATTCACCTGGACGTCTCGGACGAGTCGTCCATGAACGTGAAAGCCGGAGCCTCTTGTCCAAGGCAACGAGCCTGTCAATCACTGTTCCCTTGCCGGCCCCGCCAGGGCCGGAGACAATGAAGATCAGGGTCGCTCAATCGCCTCGAGAAGTGCACCGACCTGCTTGGCGCCAAGACCCTGAAGTCTTCGGGTCTCTGAGATTCCAACCTGGTCCATGAGCTTTCGGGCTTTGACCTTGCCGGTACCTGGCAGGGACTCAAGCGCGGCGAGCACCTTCATCTTGCCGATGATGTCATCACTTGAGGCCTTAGTAAGGAGTTCCTTGAGCGTTACACGACCACTCTTGAGGTGATCTTTGACCTCTGCACGTGCCTTACGGGCAATTGCGGCCTTTGCAAGCGCGGCCTGACGTTGTTCGGGGGTAAGCATTGGGGGTTGTGGCATGGAAGGTTACGTTAGCGCTGAGAGCGAAGAGTTGCCACAAGAGTGCAGCCACCGTGCTTCGCGGTTGTGTTCCTACTCAAGCAAAAACACCGCAACGGCGAGCGATCGTGCAAAAAATCGAATAATCCCAGATCACTCATACGAGGCTCATCCAACGCAGCCGATGAATACGGAACGATCTGGATCAGGCCTCGGAATACATCAGAGACTTCACGATCCCAAGGGCGACTTCCTCAGGAACAGATGCGCGCGTAATCGGCCGGCCAATGACCAATAGACCTGCTCCCGCCGCTCGTGCCATCGCTGGAGTCATCATGCGCGCCTGATCATCGGGGGCCGATCCCTCGGGACGAATTCCAGGAACGACGGCAAGGAGGCCCGGCGCGAGCGGTCGCAGAGTTGCAAGATCGGGAGCGGCACAGACGATCGCTCCGCATCCGCCCTCGACGGCGATGTGTACACGACGCGTCAATTCCTCGGGAGTTGCAACGAGATCACTCGTGAGAACGGTCACTCCGACGACCGTCGGGGGCTCGCATCCCGCGCCCTTAGCTCCTGCGAGAACACCGTTCACCGCTGCACGCACCATCGCCACGCCACCGAGAGTGTGAACGGTGAGGTATCTGGCGCCAAGTGCTCCAACGACTCTCGCACTCCGATCAACCGTTGTCGGAATATCATGCAGCTTCAGATCCAAAAAGACATCAAGTCCCGCTTCGCGCAGTGCCTCCACGGACTTTGGACCCTCCGCGAGGTACAGCTCAAGACCAACCTTGAAGGTCCCGACATAAGGATGAACGCGCTTCGCGAGCGACAACGCCTCATCAAGGGTATCGACATCGAGTGCAAGCACAATGCAATCACGGGCGCGTGCGAATGATTCCGACGAAAAGCGATCGGGCTCACCCATGAGCAACTCCTGTAAGTTCCGCGACCCTGGCCACGCCGTGTGCCTCACACCATTTGGTGAGCTCCGTTTGTACATGCAGCGCGGCTCTTGGACGCTCAAGTGTTGCAGTGCCGACTCCGACCGCACTCGCTCCTGCCATCATGAGCGCTACGGCGTGCTCGCCAGAGCGCACTCCGCCCACTCCGATAATTGGCAACATCGGAAGCTGTGCATAACAGTCATAGACCGCGCGAAGCGCAACAGAACGCACCGCAGGCCCCGAAAGACCGCCGCCAACCGCGCCGAGTCTTGGCTGTCGACGGTCGATGTCGATATCAAGTCCGAGCACGGTATTGATCAGCGTCACCGCGCACGCTCCGCCCGCCTCGGCAGCAGCCGCGATCTCGGCGATATCCGCGACGTTCGGCGAAAGTTTGGCAATACGCGGTCGTCCGCACACCTCGGTTGCCTCAAGCACATCGCGCGTTGCGCTCGGCGAATGCGCAAACATCCGCGAGCGATCTTCCAGATTGGGACACGAGATATTGACCTCGACGGCAACAATTGCACTTTCGATGAAACGCAACATCGCAGCGGCGCGGGCGAAATCTTCGACCCGTCGACCCCAGATACTTGCGATTATCCGGGCACCTGTCGCGACAAGCCCTGCGAGGTCGCGTTCAATCCACGCGGCCACTCCCGGTCCTTGGAGTCCAACGCTGTTCAACATTCCACCATCGACGGGTATAACTCGCGGCGCCGGATTTCCCGGCCATGGGTCAGCACTGAGTGACTTGACCACAATGGCACCAAGCCGTGAGAGATCAAAGTATCCAGCGAGTTCGGAACCGTGGCCAGACGTTCCTGACGCGGTCAGGATCGGACCCGGAAGCGAAATCGGTCCGAGCTCAACCGCGAGGTCGACGCCAGTCGTCATTTCATGTCCGCGTGGTGCTCTTGGATGGAAACGACAGAGAGTCCAATGGACTTCCAGTCTTTGATTCCCTGCGCCGCTGCACGCGCCGCGGCGACAGTCGTGACAACAGGAACATTGTGTAAAGCCGCTGCGCGACGGAGATAGACGCCATCCGCGCGAGGTCCACGGCCGCGCGGTGTGTTGACGACCAGTGTCACCACACCACTCGCGATGAGCGAGACGCCATCGATCCATTCGGGATGTTCAGCAAGCAATCCCGTAACGGCCTCACCACCGCGGACCTCTCCCTCGTTCAGCTTGGCGACTCGCGTCGCCACGGTCACGCCGTTTTTCTCAAGGTAGCTGGCAGTTCCGGCGGTTGCCGCGATCGAAAATCCAAGCTCGCTGAAGGCTTCGGCGGCGAGTAGGCCCGAGGGCTTGTCGCGGTCCGCAAGCGAGAGAAACAGCGATCCCGACTCGGGAAGGGCATTGCCCGCGGCGATCTGGCTCTTCGCGAACGCAAGGCCAAACGTGCTCGCGATGCCC
Organism: Acidimicrobiales bacterium; assembly: GCA_035533675.1. Classification (GTDB taxonomy): domain Bacteria; phylum Actinomycetota; class Acidimicrobiia; order Acidimicrobiales; family Bog-793; genus CAIVND01. The sequence goes on from DATLTI010000016.1 coordinate 3,521, forward strand.
ATCACCTCTCCGGTTGAGCGCATCTCGGGACCGAGCAGGGCATCGACCTCCGGGAAGCGATCAAAGGGAAGGACGGCCTCTTTCACGCTCACATGGCGTGGCGATGGCATGTCGATGAGCAGTCGCTCGTCGCGCAGCTCTTGAAGTGTCGCACCCGTCATGACGCGCGCCGCAATCTTCGCGAGTGGTACTCCCGTCGCCTTGGCAACAAACGGAACCGTTCGCGAGGCTCGCGGATTGGCTTCAATCACATAGACGCGACCTGCCTGCACCGCGTACTGGACATTGATCGGTCCACAAACCTTGAGCGCATCAGCAATCGCGTGGGTGTGGGAGATAATCGTCGCGACCGTCTCTTTGGCGAGCGTCGGCGGCGGTATCACACACGCTGAGTCACCTGAGTGGACACCCGCCTCCTCGACGTGCTCGAGAACCCCGCCGATGAGCACCTCGCCATCTGAGTCACGCACGGCATCAACGTCTACCTCGATTGCGTCTTCTAGGAATCGGTCAATCAGTACAGGACGCTCGGCAGAGAGTCCTCCCTCTCGCCCAAGGGTTCCCGCGACGCGGCGAACATCCTGGTCCTTTGCGGAAAATCCAGCGATTGTCGCCATGGCATCGGCGAGACCTTGAGCGTCATAGACAATCTCCATCGCCCGACCACCAAGCACATAGCTCGGGCGGACAAGTGCCGGATACCCGATCTTTTCGATGATCGAAAGCGCGCTCTTGAGATCTTTCGCCGTCGCGCCTGGTGGCTGAGGGATCTCGAGTTTTTGACAGAGCTGATTCCATTGCTCGCGGTCCTCGGCAAGATCAATCGATGCCGCCGAGGTCCCGAGAATGAGTTCTGGTGCGAGCCGTCCCGAAAGCTTGAGCGGCGTCTGTCCGCCGAGGCCAACGATCACTCCGGCAATCTTTGCGCCAACTCGTAGCTCTGCATCAATGATCGCGAGCACGTCCTCTTCGGTAACTGGCTCAAAGTAGAGCCGGTCCGAGGTGTCGTAGTCCGTCGAGACCGTCTCGGGGTTGCAGTTGACCATGATCGTTTCAAATCCTGCCTCGCGCAGTGCCAGCGATGCATGCACGCAGCAGTAATCGAATTCGATGCCCTGTCCGATGCGGTTCGGACCCGAGCCAAGGATGATCACCCGCGGGAGTCCTCCGCTACGGACCTCGTCCTCGTCTTCATAGCTCGAGTAGTAATACGGCGTCTCGGCCTTGAACTCTGCAGCACAGGTGTCGACGGTCTTGAATGTCGCATAGACACCAAGCGCGAGCCGTGCAACGCGCACCGCGGACTCTTCGAGTCCAAAGCGATAGGCAATCTGCGCGTCTGAGAATCCAAGTCGCTTGATCTTTCGCCAAAGCGGTGTCGTCAGTGCATCAAGTGGAGCATCATGAGCTGCAAGATCGTCGAGAAAGTGAC
>DATLTI010000017.1:0-3644 GCA_035533675.1 Acidimicrobiales bacterium
CAGAACTACCGCTCGACCCAGAACATCCTTGACGCAGCGAACGCGGTGATCGATAACAACATGATGCGTGAGGAGAAGTCGCTCTGGAGCGCGCTTGGAACCGGTCGAAAGATCGTCCGCTATCACGCCGGAGACGAACGGGATGAGGCGACGTTCATCGCCAATGAGATAGCGCGCCTTCGACGCGAGGAGCAGATCCCCTATAGCGACATGGCAGTGCTCTATCGCACCAATGCCCAGTCAAGGGCTGTCGAGCAGGCGCTCGCAGACCGGGGCATCGCCTGCATGATCATTGGCGGCACGCGTTTTTATGACCGCAGGGAGGTGCGCGACCTGCTCGCCTACACCCGCCTGGTGGCCAATCCCTCTGATGAGGTCTCGCTGCGCCGCGTGATCAACGTGCCGCTACGTGGCATCGGCAAGACCACTATCGATCGTCTCGTTCAGTATGCAAATGCGAATGAGCTTTCGTTTCTTGAGGTGCTCGGATGTGCAAAAGAGGCAGGCGCATCGGGTCGCGCGCTTCGTTCGATTGAGAAGTTCGTCGCGCTCTTGCGATCGTTCGAGCGCTTTGTCGATCTCGCACCAGCAGAGATTATGCGCACGATCCTTTTTGAGACCGGCTATCAGGAGTCACTCGAATCGGAGGTCGCGATCGGTGGAAGCGGGCTGATCGAGGCTGAGAGCCGTCTTGCAAATGTCGAAGAGCTGGTCACGGTTGCCGAGAGTTACGTGGACCTCGAGTCTTTCCTGGCAACAACTGCCCTGGTTGCGGCGGTCGATGATCTCGAGAACTCCTCGGGCCGAGTCGCGCTGATGACACTCCACGCAGTCAAGGGTCTTGAGTTCGCGGCGGTCTTTCTCTCAGGACTTGAGGAGGGGATCTTTCCCCATGATCGAACGCTCGGAGAGCCCGACGATCTCGAAGAGGAGCGCCGGCTCTGCTATGTCGGGATCACGAGAGCGCGCGAGCGGCTCTATCTCACACACACCTGGGTTCGCACAATCTTTGGAAATGCGCGAGAGAGCATCCCGAGCCGGTTCCTCAAGGAGATTCCCGGCGAGCTCATCGAAGACCAGTCAGACCCCTACGGGATGCATCAGATGAATTCGAAAAACGATGATCTGCCGCGATTTGTCCGACCAGGTTCTGGTCAGGGGCTTGTCGGTTCGTCTGGTCCTCAGGAGAGGCAATCTCCCGCATCAACTGGCGCCCAGCTGCTTGGCCTTCGAGCCGGAGAGATGATCGTGCACGCCCGTTGGGGCGAGGGCAAGGTGAAGTCCGTGAGTGGTGAGGCAGACAGGGCCGAGGCCGTTATCGAGTTCCCCCGCCACGGGGCAAAAAAGTTCCTTCTCGCGCTGACGCCACTCAAGCGCGCCTGAGATTGAAACGTGATCAGGGAACGATGCCTTTGGTGGCCGGAGCGTTCGGGAGCAATCGAACGCGACGTTTGTAGGTGATCGGCGCAGCTCCGGGGACGACGGTGAAGCGGTCGTTGAACCACTGTGAGAGCGTTGGAGTAAATGGGACGCGGAACGCGCTCTTGCCGGCAAATACGGCATAGTCGGCGTGACTGAACAGATGTTGCCAGAGCGCGACGAGCGCGGGGTCCCTTGGTTCGTTCCGGTTGCGTTGCGGAGGATGGGCAGCGTCATAGGCGAGCCATGTGCCTGTTGAATCGACCATGACCGGACACGACGATGAGAAGTTCATCCTGTTTGCGATGATGAGCAGAATGGTCGCGTCTGAGATCACGCAACTTCCGGCTGGAATCGACAGATCGAGAGATCTCCCAGGATCGCCAAAGTGATCCATCTTGCCCGCCTGAAAGCGCTCCTCAATCGCGACCACGGTTGTACTTGCTGCGATAAAGCCAACGAGTCCAAGACCACAGAGCGCGATTGGAAGCGCCTTTGATCCGAACACCACACGCGACCAATCTCTTGGAGATGTCGCCCGTGAGCGAAAGAACGCGCTTGCGCCTGAGACGAGCGATCCGACAGCGGCTCCGACGACGAGGGCGAAAAATGCATCCGAGAGTACGCAGTAGTGCGTATAGAACTGCTGGGGAATGCACACCATCGCGAAGGCAATGACCGCAGCGACAAAGATAAGCCAGGTGAAGGTCGTGGTCTTGCGCCGAAGCGCAGGAATGAAGGTGCCAGCAAGGCTGGTCAAACCCAGTACCAAGGCGCCGAGCCAGGGCCAAGGAGAATCCCGACCGAGTGAAAAAGTTTGGGGACTCGCGATGTTGTTGAGTCCGACGAGAGCTGTCAGCCGGGTGCGAAATGGCGTCGGGATCGCGGTCGTGCGAGTGAACTGTGAACTGATCACATCGTGGATGAAACCGTGCGGTGCTCCAAGGAAAAATGCAAGACAGGGAACAACGAATCCGATGAATGCCCCGAAGATGACAAGTGACAGCTGCCTTCGATGCCGCCAGATCAAAACGAAGAAAAAGGCAAGGGCGATCGCCGCCGCGAAAAGTTTGATGGCACCAGCGAAACCGAGCGCGAGACCGGCAAAGACAAGTCGTCGGTCCGAGGCGAGTTTGCCCGAGGAGAAGGCGAGAGCGACCGCGAGCAAACAGAAAAAGATCAGGTAGGGCTCAAGCATCAAGGTGCGATCCGAGCTGTATCCCGGTGGGTAGATTGCAAACAACATGCCGCCGACGAGGGCTGCCGTGAGACCCTTGTGACGGAGGATAAAGGCAATCAGCAACGCGTCGAGGCCGACAAACGTACCGGTCAGGATTCGTGCGATTGCAAGACCAGCGCGTGGGTTAGCGGGTCCAACGAGGAGTGCAATCGGCGCGAGAATAATGGTAATTGCCGGCGGCTGAACCATCACGAAGCTTCGATAAGGAAGCTGGCCTGCCACAAAGTGCATGGTTGCTCCGAAATACACTCCATCGTCGTATTCGGTCAGCGCATAGAGCCCGTGGTGAGCACCCAGATTGTGAAAGACGATTCCCGATCCAACAGCGAAGACCACGATCAAGATGAGGACAAGGCCACCACGCCGGATCCAGTTAGGACCTGCGGGTGGATCGACTGAGTCAGCATCTTTGTGACCAGTCGACCATTGCCCAGCCGAGAGTGTCGTGGTCACTAAGCAGATGGTAGTGCTCTAACGCTTCGCGATCAGTGCGAGTGGCGCGAAGATGTGCCGCGGCACTCATCGGGTTCGAAAAGTGCCACCGTGCCCGATTGGGAGCGCGACCCGATGACTGTCTAGTGTGAGGGGAAACATTTGCACTCGACAAGGAGGCCGGACGCCGGTGGATCTCTTCGAATATCAGGGCAAGCAGTATTTTGCCCGCTACGGCATCCCGGTTTCAGATGGCGATATTGCAGATACGGTTGACGAGGCGGTCGCTGTAGCGGACCGCATCGGTTACCCGGTCGTGATCAAGGCCCAGGTTCAAGTGGGTGGTCGTGGAAAGGCGGGAGGCGTCAAGCTCGCCAGCGACGCCAACGAGGCGAGGACACACGCAACCTCGATTCTCGGTCTTGATATCAAGGGCCACGTGGTGCATCGCCTGTGGGTCGAGCACGCGAGCGACATCAAGCGCGAGTACTACGCCAGCTTCACCCTCGACCGCGCCGAGAAGGCGCACCTTTGCATGCTGAGTGCCAAGGGT
>DATLTI010000018.1:0-3417 GCA_035533675.1 Acidimicrobiales bacterium
CTCGGTGTGAACGTCTCGGCTGCGGCCCGCCAAGGGGTTACCGACGCCGTTCGAGCTGCCCTGGAGAGGGCTGACCGAGAGGCGTACATCAAACATCCCGAGAGCGCCGAAGCCTTTTGGACGGAGGTTGAAGCGTGGGGCCAGCCGTGAGGCGAGGCGAGATCTGGCTGGCTGAGGTCGGCGCGAAGAGTCGACCGGTTTTGTTGCTCACTCGATCGGAAGTAATTGACGTGCGGACTCTCGCAACCGTCGCCGAGATCTCCACATCAATAAGGGGCCTTGCAGCCGAGGTCGAATTCGACCACGACGACGCAGGCATTAACCAGCCTTCGGTCATCAATTGCGACGGCCTTCACACCGTTCTTCAGAGCTCTCTCAAGGGGCCACTCGGTCGCGTGGATGATGAAGTTATGCGCAGAGTCTGCACGGCCATTAATTATGCAGTCGGCTGCTGACTCGTCTGGTGGTTGACATCGTAAAGAGTGATTCCACGAAACTCTCTTCGAGCGTCTTGCTGTTGGAATTACTAACGCTGCGGCCGGAGGGTGGTGCGCGCCAGGAGGCCCGTGTACGAACTGAAGAATCGTCCAAATCTCTGGAGAGTCTGATCGGCAGCTGAGCGCGATTTTCGCGGCATCTGATCTGGACACCTTCCACTTTCGAGGACCGGGGGTTAAATCTTCGAGCTCCAGCGACCATTGGGAAAGTGAGTGAGCGACGGAAGATCCGGTGTTTGGCAATTGAGGGTGCGTCATGTCTGGGAAGCGAGGTTTCGGAAGTATTCGAAAGCGCTCTTCCGGTCGTTGGCAGGCGGTCTATTGGCACGAGGGGCGATTTTGTTCCGCCGGCTCGTTCGAGACAAAGGCAGATGCTCACGCTCGCCTTTCGATGATCCAAGCAGATTTGAAGCGCGGTGCCTGGGTCGACCCCCAAGCAGGGAAGATCACCCTCCAGAGTTACGCCAACCAGTGGCTCGATCACCGTCCCGATCTGGCGATCCGAACGAAGGAACTCTATGAATATCTGCTCGTGAATCATATCTACCCAACCATCGGGAACTCCCCACTACAGAACCTGACGCCATCAAGGGTTCGAGGATGGAACGCTGAGTTGGCGCAGAGATACACCAGTACAGCGGCGAAGGCGTATCGGCTGCTCTCGACGATCATGCGTACAGCTGTCGCTGACGGCGTCGTTATGAGTTCCCCTTGTCGAGTGAGAGGCGCCGGTGTCGAACACGCAGCGGAGCGACCTGTAGCAACGGTCGCTGAAGTCAAAGCGCTCGCGGACGCCATGCCCGAACGCTTAAGGCTCGCCGTTCTCTTAGCAACCTGGTGTCAATTGAGGCGAGGCGAGATCCTCGGACTGAGGCGACGAGACGTTGATCCGTTGCGCTCGATCATCCACATTGAACAGAGCCGAACATTCGCGCGGAACGGGAGTTCGATCACCAAGTCTCCAAAGTCCTCAGCGGGCCGACGGTCCTTGGCCGTCTCGGTGCCGGTAATGGATGTCGTGGTCGAGCACTTAGAACGATTTACCGCCTCCGAGCCGGACTCGCTCCTCTTTAGCTCATTCAACGGCCAGCCGTTGTCGGCGAGTGTGCTCCAACGGGCTTGGACCGAGGCGCGCATGATTGTTGGGCGTCCAGACCTTCACCTGCATGATCTACGTCACACCGGCCTGACGTTCGCGGCGGCCACGGGCGCCACGACAGCGGAACTCATGCGCAGGGCTGGCCATGCGTCGGCCGACGCTGCTCTCAGATACCAACACGCGACACAGGACCGAGACCACGTATTGGCCAGAGCGCTGGAGGAACTGATGAAACCAAGTGCGGTCATCGAACTCGAGACGAGGTCCGAGGATCATTGGCGTACACACTGATTCTTGGGCAAGGTTTGGGCAAGGTGAACCTTAAAACCATTGCTCTTTCGGCGAAAATCGTTGGAGCGGGCGACGAGAATCGAACTCGCGTTCTCAGCTTGGGAAGCTAAGACTCGCGTGCAGCCCCCTAAACTGAATTCGCTGATTGGAACGCTGATTTGTGGACCTAAAAGCGAACAAACTTGAAGTCGGGCGTCAAATGGGCGCTATTGCTCGAGAAGGAGTCGTGGGATTGCGCAGCGTTCAGCAACGCGTTCTTCGACAAGTACCCTCTGCTCCTAGTCAGCCGCAATGGTGTTTGAGGCGATGCCATTTGCGAGCACGTAGTCGCTATTGCCCGGCGTGGCGTCATAGCAAGTACTCGAAGTCAGAGTCTCAGTGCTCGAGGTCAATGTTGTGTAGTAGGGGCCGTAACTGGTACCGCCTTCCACGCAGTACCAGGCGACCCTTCCCATTGGGAAGTTTGAGAATGTGATGTTCATCCAGTCTCCATAGGGTGCCGACTCATTCCCCCAGCCGACTGAGACAGACGGCGTACTGACGGACCCGCCCGCCCCGCCCGACCCGCCAGGGGTGTCGTTCGCCTCGACGTTTGCGATCCAGTTCGACCAGCGCACCACAGACGTGCCGTACTGAGTAACATCTCCCGTTTGAGTATTCCAACCGGTCTGGGCGGCAAGCATCACCCAATGGCCGTTCGCCCATCCAACCCAGGCTCCGCCCGAATCGCCATGCACGACCTGACCGATCGTGGTGCTGTGGTGGGTAAAGCAGTCGACGTTCCAAATTGCAAAGAGAGCCGGACAGTTCTGATTGAGGGTCCACATGCCGTCCTGAGTCTTGCCCAGCGTCCCTGTCAAGTACGTGTTGTGGCCGAAGCCGAAGAACGTTACCCCCTTCGTTCTGAACGAGCTCTCTTGCTGGAGTGTCGCGATCGGTAGCGGCGTCGCGCCTTCGGGAGCGCTGGTGAGGTGGATCAATGAGAGATCCGGTTCCTTCGCATCCGTGCCGGGTACATTCGCCTCCCACTTGGTCGACTCAACGACATCCGCAGAGAAGGTTCCGCTGGGAAGCACGACGCGAACGGTCTGTGCAAAGGCACTTCCGGACGCGTCGCCGAAGCAGTGGGCGGCCGTCACGACCCATTGGGCAGCGATGAGTTCACCGGAGCACTCTGGGATCATCTGCCCAGACTTGATCAAATAGATTTTTCCGGCCCACGAATAAGTGGGAGTTTGGGTGATGCCGTTTATGACGGCTTCGGCGTGCTGCGTTGCCAAGGGAAGGCACGACGTGAGCAGCACAGACGCGATCACCGTACCCCGACGACTCCAGCGCCATCGAGACACCACGGCCCTCTCCTCTCACTCAAACGGCAAGCGGAATGTGCCCTACACAGACCTACCGGTTTGCCGATGTTCTGTGAATTCGTGTTGTCGGGCTAACGGTACCACGCGGCAGTCATTGGGGTTTGGGCCAGATTGACCTGAACCCCAATGGGATTCGAAGCCGTGCCGCCACCTTGAAAGG
>DATLTI010000019.1:0-2211 GCA_035533675.1 Acidimicrobiales bacterium
GTCCTCGCCGAGCAGTCGGAGCTTCTTTGGCGCGCCGTCTGGCTCGGGGAGCTCTTCGGCAAGCATCGCCGGGATCCAGTATCGGCGAAGCATCTCACCCATCGGGGTTCCCGGTCCGACTCTGGCGATGAGTTCAATGTCTTCGTTGAGCATTGCATTCCTCCGTGCGTTCGATAGGGGAAGACGATAGGCGCGATGCATACCGATAGCGGGCACACCCGCGCTCAGTATGCATTCCGGTACGGTCAACCACGAGGGTTGCGTAGCTCTGCTGAAAGCAAAGAGATTGGTAGATCCCTTGACGCCCCACAATGGGTAATGCATCTCCGAAGGTAGCAGTTCGGCAATTTCCTGGGCAAGTCCGCGTCACGGGTGGGACCCGCGGTGGCGACCGCGGGCTCTGAATCGGGGAGGGTGGAACTTGGGAAATTATGGAGCGGGTGATGGTGTTTCGGTCCTCCAGACCGAAGAGGGCGAAGAAGGCTCCCCTCGTCGAACAGATTCGCGCTTTGGCACTCGCAATCTCTCGAAAGGCATCCGTGCCCGAGAAGGGCTCGATCACGATGATGAATTGGCCATCGAGCGCTCTGCCGGAGTGAGTTCGGCCAGAGAGCACCACCTTGCCGACCGGTTTGAGGTGTTCCATGTCGCCCAGACGCGCGCGGTGGAAGACGCTCACTCACAGAAAGAACTGAACATTGAGTCAGGCACCGTCCACGAACGCGCGGCATGATTCTGGTTACGTCTTGTGAGGTCTGATTCGATATATTCGAAACCGAGCACCTGGCATGGATGTATTCGTTCAAAGGAGAAGAAGTTGGAATCTATCGAGCGATGGTTGGCTGATCAGGTCGTAGTCGTAAAGATCAAGAGACAGGGGGACCTATTTGGGGATATATCAGCTCTTGCGCGAGATGACGATGAATTTATGACCGGACAGGTTGCAGCCGTCGATGGCGCGGAACGTATTTGCTGACCCGGCGAGTCAGAATCCTCTGTCAAAGCCGCCTTGTAACCGCGATAACTCGGCACAGTGCTGGGTTGCAGATACAAAAACGGCCAGAATCACGGTCTCATGAAGGTAGGTGTCACACCCGTGGGCGAGGTCAATCTGGAGAGCCGGTGGAATGCATCCAGCGGCAACGGCACCAGAGTACCCGACGCGAATTATTTGTCATGGTGGATCGAAATTGCAACTTGTTTTCGTACGTTGATAGCGATGTGGCTGTTGATGCAAACAGATCCTGGCGTCGATTGCAGGGTCGTTGTGGACATCGGGCGATTGATCAATTCGCGTTCTGTCCAGCCTGGCATTTTGTCAGATGGTTTCCGTGATTGTAGCATTGCTTGACGCAGTCATCTTTGACATTGGCGGAACCATCGTCAATGAGAGTGCTCCGGAGACACCAGTGGAGCATCTCGTACCGATGCTTTTGCCAAAGGTCGCAGCAGATCTTGAGTATCTTTCTGGACTCGTGAGGATTGGGGCCGCGACCAACACCTCGGTCATGACCGAGCCTGACGTCCGCAGGCTCCTCGACGTCGTCGGTATCAATCGCTACTTCGATGTACTTGTTACCTCGTGTGATGTTGGAGCATCGAAACCGGACCCAACATCACTCATCGTGGCAATGGAGCGGTTGGGGCTTGTTGAACCCGGGCGGATTCTTTACATTGGTGACCGCGACATTGACGAGATGGCCGCTCATGCGGCGGGTTTCCAGTTCGCCTACATCAGTAACGACGGACTGCGAGCGAGCGTCTCGGAATGGGTCGACCAGTGGCTCTCGCTTCGAGACGCAACTGTCGATGATCTCGTTTAGGACTAGGTGTCAGTTGCTCTCGAGACTCGATCGCTGAGCGGGTCTTGTTCAGGACTGTTTCAACGAGTCCCAGTACGCACGACGACGGTCCTCGGATGGAGTGCGACTGCAGTCGGCACATCGTGCTTTGCCAGGAAGTCGGTCATAGAGACAACAGTTGGTCCGCTCCCAGTACCAGCCACGACGATCACCATGTTCAAGTGAGAGGAAAGATCCGAGCCCACGGAGCTCGGTCGGACAGGACCGAAAGAAGGTCTCGCCGAGCTCTTGCACCCAAGGTCCAAGACAGCCCTCCATCGTGCGGAATGCAACGGCCGATGACGCCGCGACGTTTCCGAGCAGGAGACGTTTGCCAACACGAATGTGCGTGCGCGTCGCATCGATGAGA
>DATLTI010000020.1:0-2199 GCA_035533675.1 Acidimicrobiales bacterium
CATCTCTCTCTAGAACAGATCGAGCTTCCGACAAGTGTCGAGATCTATGACACCACCCTGCGTGACGGATCACAACAAGAGGGGATCTCGCTCTCGGTCGATGACAAGTTACGAGTCGCGCAACAGCTTGATCATCTCGGAATGTCCTACATCGAAGGCGGCTGGCCCGGAGCGAACCCGAAAGACATCGAGTTCTTCGCGAGAGCCTCCGATGAACTCCAACTCATCAACGCGACCCTGACCGCGTTTGGTTCAACGCGGCGCGCAAATGCCAAAGCTCACGAAGACGAAACCCTCCGTCATCTGATTGGTGCGAGTACGTCGGCGGTCTGTATCGTCGCGAAGTCCTCTGATCTTCATGTCACCGAGGCATTGCGCACGACGCTTGATGAGGCGATCGACATGGTGCGCGACTCGGTGCGCTTTTTGCACTCAGAGGGTCGCGAGGTCCTGCTTGATGCAGAGCATTTCTTTGATGGATATCGGCGCAGTCGGGACTTCGCATTGAGGATCCTCAACACCGCTGAAGGGGCTGGTGCATCCAGTCTTGTTTTGTGTGACACCAATGGTGGACTGTTGCCAGACGAGGTGGAACAGATTGTTGCGGATGTCCGTACGCAGACCTCTGCCACGATCGGCGTGCACTTTCACAATGACTCGGGTTGCGCGGTCGCGAACAGCCTTGCCGCTGTGCGCCAGGGGGCACAACAGGTTCAAGGCTGTATGAATGGCTATGGCGAGCGCGCAGGAAACGCGGACCTGTCAGTGCTGATTCCGAATCTCACGATCAAGATGGGCATTGAGACCATCGGGCGCGAGCGGATTGCTTTGGTCACTCCAGCGGCGCGTCACATCGCGGAGATCATCAACATCAATCTCGATCCACAAAAGCCATATGTTGGCACCGCAGCATTTGCGCACAAGGCCGGACTGCATACGAGCGCGATCGCGCGACTGCCCGAGGCCTATGAGCACATCGATCCCGATGTTGTCGGAAATGGAACGCGCGTTGTCGTCAGCGAACTCGCAGGTCGTTCGACTCTTGCAATGAAAGCCGATGAGCTCGGTATCGATCTTGGTCCTGACGCCGTCGGTGACGTTGTCGAAGCGCTCAAGCACCTCGAACACGGTGGGTATCACTTCGAGGTTGCCGATGGTTCTCTCGAACTGCTCATGCGTGCAGCCTCGCCACAACACGAGATGGACGAGCAGTTCTTCAGTGTCGAATCATTCCAGGTGGCAACAGAATGGGCAGCACGGACAACGGGCCCTGGTGCAACCGGCGAATCATGGGAGCGACTCGTGCACCCTTGGAAGGTCGCGGGCGATCTTGTCACCAAGGCAACGGTTGCCGTTCTCATCGATGGCGTACGCGTCGAGGGTAAGGCCAAGGGCAACGGTCCGGTCAACGCGCTTGACGCAGCGTTGAGAAAGGCGGTCGGGCCACACTTCCCGGCGCTCGCACTCGTGCATCTCACGGACTATCGCGTGCGTGTGCTCGAGACGACCAAAGGAACCGGTGCCGTGACACGGGTGTTGCTCGATTCAGCTGATGAGAATGGCACGTGGTCGACGATCGGAGTATCAGAGAACATCATCGAGGCCTCCTGGCAGGCCCTTGTCGATGCGACCATGCTCGGCCTGATGCGAGCGACCGAGCATTGACTGCTCCCACGACTGAAGTCGTGGGATTCTAAGGCTCAGGCTGCCAGGGTTCCCGCAGGAACACTGGTCTTGATGCCGTCGACGCCTTGCCCGGACAACAGCCCAGCCGGGTTTTGACGAACACGAGCGGGGTTTAAGTTCCTTGCGGCGTTGCGATCTCGATCAATCTCGAGACCACAGTCGCTACACCGAAACACCCGGTCGGACAACTCCAAGCGGGTCTTGGTTATTGACCCACACTGACTACACCGCTGTGTGGAATACGCAGCGGGAACTTTCACGATCTCGGCACCGGTCTTTGTAGCCTGGTGTTCGAGGACACGGACGAACTGGCTCCAACCAGCGTCGCTAATCGCACGGCTGAGTCCGGTTTTGGCACGCCTGTGGCCAACACGCTTTGACCTTGCCATCATGTTTTTTACCCGGAGGTCCTCGACTCCAATCTGGTCGTAGTTGGCGACAAGCCCGTGGGCCGCTTTGTGTTGGAAGTCCAACCGCTGCGATGCCACTTTGGCGTGTTGGCGGGCGAGACGG
>DATLTI010000021.1:0-3473 GCA_035533675.1 Acidimicrobiales bacterium
CAACTTGTCGGCTTCGCGCAGCTTGCGGACGACCTGCTCCGGCGTGTGCTTCCTCTGTCCCTTCACGCAAGTTCCTCCTTGCCCTTTCGGGCGATGGTGGAACTATCAAATCAGGTGGACCAGGTTCCGGGGGTCACGCCACAGGGTCCGACATCCAGCCATCACGGCTCGCCTGCCGTGGCTGTAGAACGCGGTCGGTAATCTCCCGCATTGGGTGAACCGTGCGGCGGTTTGGCAAACCGTATCGACCGCGGGTGTCTGGTCTTTTATCACCAGGTATCCAGCTACGGTCGGCCACGCCGACACGCTCGATCTCGTTGATGCGAGATAGCGCGCGTCTTGACTACGCCTTCATAGGCCCAGCCTAAGATCGAATCATTCCGGGATCGACACGCACACGTCCAACGAGCCTGGAGGATCCGACCTTGATGTCAGCTCTCGCTTGCTGGGTCACCGATCACCCTTGAGCCCAGGCGGTCGCCGCGGCTCTGTCCATGCCGTTGCCAAGGGCCGAGCCAAGCACCGCCCTGGAGACTTTGTCGAGGCGAGTTGCGACAAGTCGCACACGCTGTTCAATTGAGTCCGCTTGCGCTAGCAGCGTATCTACCCGGCGAACGATCTCGTCCTGTTCTTCGAGAGGCGGGACAGGAATCGAGAGCTCACGCACTTTTTGGCCGTTCAGAGCTGGCTGATTTCCTCCTCGACCAACGGCGCGTGTTATCTCGTATTGAGCCAGAGCCCACCTCCACACGTATTCAGAACGTGCAACGCGAGGATTAGGTAAGACCGCAGCCACGTTTTGATTAGTAGCTGCCGAGATATCAAGAATTGCCGACTGGCCGCGCGTCTTTCCTTCTCCGATCATCGCGATGAGGACGGTGCGCGGCGGGTGAAGTTTCGCGTTACTGTGAGCGAGCCCGGTCGGCGTGATCCGCTCGCTGGTGGTGACAATCCGGCAGTTGGCTACCTCGCCCGAGCTCACCCATGCAATTTGTCCTTTCCAGTAGGAAGGTTCGTGACGTGAGGGCGTGCCCCCGACTTTCACTTCTGCAATTTCGCCAATCGTGACTCGCTTCCACGTTGGCGGAAGGTTCTCCGAGTGACTGTTGGCCTCTTGCGGCGGGGGCTCCTTCACCATATCAGCAGCAAGAGGCTCGCGCCGGCGACGCCAATCATCGGTGAGGTCACCGGAACATGCCGCGACGAGGATGGCTTGGCGGAACCGCGCAATTGCACGCTGGGCGGTCACGAGATGCGCAGCGGCACGATGGTGAATCTCTGACGCATGATCCAAAGTGGCGACAATCTCGCTCTGTCGCGACTCACTCGGGATCACAATTGGGGCGTCTTGTAGGACCCAAGCCGGTACACGAGCTTGTCCAACGGAGCTCGTCATATGTTCCTTAGCCATATTTCGGAACGACGCCTGACGAACGAAGTGCCAAATAAACCGAGGGTTCACACCGGGGTTCGGTCGGAGCACATGAAATTCCGTTGACCCATAGCCGATACCGCTTGCGATCGGCGGCACAACAGCTGCCTTTCCATTCTCCATGCACGGGGTGATCTTTGCGAAGAGGACGTCATTTGCCGCAAATGAGGTGTAGGACTTGTTGCGAAGCTCCCCCAGGCGTCTGAGTTGCAACTCAGCAACCGTACCGGTCTCGTCATCAACGGCAGACATCGGAACAAAGAGGACTGCGGTGTCATCCCCAAGGCCACCTATCTTCGCCCTAGGAGGGTTTATGTCGCACGCAGATCCGAGAGTGCCAGCCTCGGGCAGACGATTCGATTTGGTCATTCCTCTGCCGATACGCTGCCCGCGAGTTGTCGCATTTGCCGTAGCTCGTCCAGGGCAAGCTCTAACTCAGCGATAGCCTGATCGGCTAGAGCCTCCGGTTGAAGATCGCCTTCGTCGTCTGGTTCTTCATCGCGAAGCCACTTCAAGCCGACGAGGTTGTAGTTGCGCTCCTTGACCGATGCGATAGTGAAATGGTGCCAGCGATCGTCAGCGGAGTCAGACTCTAAACGCCTCGATCGTCCGAAAGGGTCAGATCCGTAACAGGTTTCCAATGCTGCGAAGTGAGCCGCGGTGAGGGGACGCTCTTTCTTTGTTATGGTCGGTACGTTGGCACGTGCGTCGTAGATCCATAGATGCTCCGTCGGCCGACCCTTCGTAAAGAAGAGGACGTTAGTCTTGGTTCCAGGGCTGTACGGACTGAACGTGCCACGTGGCAACCGCAAGACGGTGTGCACGTCGCAGTCCTCCATAAGCACTTTGAATACATCGCCGGCCTGATCGGTGAACAGAACGTTGTCCGGCACCACCACGGAGGCTCGGCCGCCAGGCTTCAGAATCGTCATCACGTGTTGGATGAAGTTGAGCTGCTTGTTGCTGGTTTCTATTACGAAGTCGTCCCGAGTTGGAGCTTGGTTAGCACCCCTAGTCCCGAAGGGTGGATTTGTCAGCACAACATCGAAGCGCTGAGGGTCGGGCGGGTCGTAGATCGAATCGCGCCCGCCGATGTGCGGCTCCACCTGATGAAGGTAGAGATTCATAAGCGCAAGTCGTCGAGGCAGCGGAACAAGGTCATCGCCGAAGTAAGTACTCGTGCGAACACGTTTCGCGATGTCGCGACCAAGAGCCCCTTTGCTCTCTTGCAGAAACCATTCATAGGCACACACCAGGAACCCGCCAGTACCACAAGCCGGATCTCCGATTGTGAAATCTCGGTTGGCGCGGGGATCCGGCTTCATGCAGCGCACGATTGACTGGATCAAAAGGCGCGGCGTGAAGTACTGACCGGCTCCTTTCTTGCCCTCCGACGCTGCGCGTTCAAGAAGTCCCTCAAATGCTGCAGCCTTCACGTCAACGTCAAGCGTTGTCCATTCAGTCTCGTCGATAAGACTGATGAGCCTCTTCAGGTTGACGGGGTTTGAAAAGCAGGACCTAGCCCCACTGTAAATGTCGCCAAGAATCCCGGGTTGTTTCCCCAGGGTGCGAAGTGCATCGACGTAGGCATCTGAAAGGTCCGTCCCGCTGTTCGCTCGTAGGTGCATCCAGTCTGTGCCCTTGGGCAGCACCAGCTCTTTCTCGTTCGCCATTTTGAGAAATAGCAAGTAGGTGATCTGTTCGATGTAATCACCGTATCCAATGCCGTCGTGCTTAAGCGTGTGGCAAAAGCCCCAAAGCTTGTTGGTCACATCGGTCATGCGGCAGCCACCTCTCGGTTAAGGTCGTTGAGAAGACCTGCGAGTTTGCCATCGAAGTCGCGGTTGGCACGGCCCCAGCCGCCTCGATTCGCCAGAACCGGCATATCCTCGAAGTCTTGGCGATCGATAGAGAGGTTCGCGACGAGATGCTGGCGTATGTGATCAAGCCACTTGGCCTGCTCGTCAGTCAAGGGATGCGTGGGGGCAATGGCGCTGAGCGAATGATCGATTCGCTCCTGGGCGGTGTAGAGTGGCGCCGC
>DATLTI010000022.1:0-28277 GCA_035533675.1 Acidimicrobiales bacterium
CTGGGCAGAGTCACAGAGCAACATGGTTACACGCATACCCAGCACGCTAATAGGAATCGCGGGGTGCAATTTTGTCGAGTTATCCCACCGACACGAATAAGGTGGAACCGTGATCGAACTCGGCCTGCGAAATGACGTCTACCGGCGGCCACTCTCTACCGCGCTTGAACGTCTCGGGCTCAAGGAGGGCTGGCGCTGTGTCGACGTCGGCGCCGGGGCTGGCGATGTATCGGTTGCACTTGCCGCAATGGTCGGTATCACCGGACGCATCTATGCGGTCGACTCTGACCCACATGCCTGTGACGAGGTGGCACGTGCCGCGGCTTCAGCTGGCGAGGCACAGGTCTTTGCACTCACCCAGTCCGGCGAAGACCTCCGCCTTCCCGAGACCGTGGACCTCGCGTTCTGCCGCTTCCTCTTGATGCATGTCATCGAACCTGTCGAAGTCTTGAGAAAGATGACAGAGGCGCTCCGTCCGGGAGGATTCCTCGTCGCACAGGAGCCGATCACCTCAGCTGGTCGGATAGCGGGCGTCGCGATGTCAATGCCGAGAGCGAGACATCCCGACATTGGCTCTTTGCTTCCAGGACTCATTGTCGAACTCGGACTCGAACTTCTTGATGCATGGGCCGAGGCACCGGCTGGTGCGGGTCCTGGAGCGGTCGCGGACTATCTCGAGGAACTCACCGAGGTCAATCCGGGAAACGATTCAATTGTGCTCCCACCACTCGTCACGGTGATCGGACGAAAGAGCGAAGCTGGCGGTTGATGGAATCCCGGCAATGACCTCATTGCGCGCGGTCTTTCTCGATCGCGACGGTGTCATCAATGCACTGTATGTTGATCCTTTGACCGGTCAACCCGAGAGTCCGCTCTCCGTCGCAGATGTGATGCTCAAAGAGGGAGTATGTCGTGAGATCCTAAGACTTCGCGATGTCGGATATCTGCTCGTTGGAGTGACCAATCAGCCGTCGGCAGCAAAGGGCCGCGTTTCCCTGGAACTCCAAGAGGCGATCCACGCGCGAGTGCTTGACCTACTCAAGACATGCGGCGTCATCCTCGACACATGGAAAATCTGTCCACATCATCCCGAAGGCACGGTCAAAGAACTCGCGGTTGTCTGTACATGTCGCAAACCCAAACCCGGAATGCTCCTCGACGCGGCAGCAGAGCTCGGCATCGACATCGCGTCATCGTGGATGATCGGTGACAGTGACTCAGATGTCGAGGCCGGGAGCGCCGCGGGAACCCGCACCGCACTGATTGGAGTGCGAGAATCGCATAAACGATCACTCTCTCTATCTGCAACCGTCACCTGCGAAAGCCTTGAAGCAGCCGTCGACGCAATCATCTTGGACAGAAACGCCTGAATTTTTCCTCGATAACGACAAGCGGTATTTCACACAGGATGTACCCCTGAGGTGCATAAACAGGTTGTTCATGTGAAATTTCTAGAAGAGCCATTCTGAACTCGCCGACTATGCTTTCGCGCATGTCAGGCGCGCAACTGAAGACCAAGATCTTTGCGGATGGCGCAGATATAAAAGGAATCCTCGAACTCGCCGCGGACTCTCGGATCATGGGTTTCACTACCAATCCGACCCTGATGCGACAGGCCGGTGTCGTTGACTACACAGAGTTCGCCGCCGAGCTTCTCCTCCGTGTCGTGGATCGACCGATCTCGTTCGAGGTCTTCGCCGATGAGCCCGAGGAGATGCATCGGCAGGCAAAGGTCATCTCTTCCTGGGCCGAAAATGTCTACGTCAAAATTCCCGTCAGCACGACTCGGGGTGTATCACTGATTCCCCTTGTACGCGATCTCTCCTTGGAGGGCGTGAAGGTGAACGTCACCGCAGTCTTTACCCTCGAGCAGGTCGAGGCGGCAACCAACGCATTGAGAGACGGCGCTTCGTCCTATATCTCGATCTTTGCAGGGCGGATCGCGGACACCGGGGTCGATCCACTTCCGGTCATGTCAGCGGCACTCGAGATCATGAAGTCGTCCCCTCGCGCCGAGTGCATCTGGGCATCACCGAGAGAGGTCCTGAATCTTCTCCAGGCAGACAGCGTTGGCTGTCACATCATCACGATGACACGCGACCTACTCAACAAACTCGACGCGATCGGGAAAGACCTCAGTCAATATTCCCTCGAGACCGTACAGATGTTTTTCCGCGACGCGACCGCAGCGAAGTACGAGCTCTAGGAATGAGTGTCATCGTCGCGAAAGCGCCACTACGCATTCCGCTTGGCGGAGGTGGAACGGATCTTCCTTCGTATTATCGCGAACATGAGGGCTTTCTGGTTGCGGGCGCGATCGATCGATACGTCTACATCCTGATCCACGCGACCTTCAACCGCACCTTTCAACTGAAATACTCCCAACACGAAGTGGTCGATTCGCCCGCATCGATACAGCACCCGATCTTTCGCGAGGCATTGACGCGCTATTGGGATGGAGATCCCATCGAGATCACCTCGATCGCAGATGTCCCAGCGGGTACGGGCATGGGATCATCGGGATCATTCACCGTTGCTCTCCTAAAGGCTCTTGCTCAGTGCCGACACGTCTCGACAACGCCGGCTCAGCTCGCTGAACAGGCATGCGAAATCGAGATCGATTTCTTGAAAGAGCCAGTGGGAAAACAGGATCCCTATGTCGCGGCCCACGGCGGGATCTGCGCCTACACCTTTCACCGCGACGGAGGTGTCACGGTAGAGCCACTCAGCCTGAGCGGATCGACACACGAGCGGCTGCGAAATCAGATGCTGCTGTTTTACACGGGGAGGACCCGCTCGGCATCGAGCGTTCTTGTGAACCAGCGTGAAAGATCCCTCGCCGGTGACCAAGAGATGATCGAAAACCTGCATCGCACGAAAGAGATGGGCTACAAGAGTCGCCAGCTTCTTGAAAGCGGAGATCTCGAAAGCTACGCGAAGCTCATGAACGAGCATTGGCAGAACAAACGCAACCGTTCGGATGGCGTCGCCAATGAACACATCGACCATCTCTATGAGACCGCTATGGAGAACGGCGCAATAGGAGCAAAGTTGATTGGCGCCGGCGGAGGAGGGTTTCTCCTTGTCTATTCTGCCGTGCCTTCACTGACTCGCGAGGCAATGGCCGAAGAGGCAGCCACCGAGCAACCGTTCGAGTTCGAATTCGGCGGTGCCTCGGCGCAGGGGCTGGTCTAGTGCAACATGCTTTGTCCATGAACGCCTGTCCGCGTTAGCCGCCAGCAGTGCTTCCACCGGTCTGCATCCTCGCGGGAGGCCTCGGAACACGCCTTGGAGATGTCGGGAGGTCAACTCCAAAGGCGCTGCTCGAGGTCGCCGGTGAACCGTTTCTCGTTCACCAGATCCGCCTGCTCGCGAAACACGGAGCGGAACGGATCGTATTGTGTGTCGGACATCTCGGTGAACAGGTCGAGGCGCGAATCGGTCCCTCTCAAGACGGCGTCACCATTGTCTATAGCTACGACTCGGATGAACTCGACGGGACACTTGGTGCCATCCGAAGGGCTCGCGCTCATCTCGGGAAACGCTTCCTCGTAACCTATTGCGATACCTACCTTGAAATTGACTACGCCGACTTCGCGAGGTCCTGGCAGAAGAGCAACAAGAGCGCTGGGATGTGCGTTCTCTTCAATGCGAACAAGTGGGATCTCTCAAACGTCAACTTCCAAAACGGTGAGATCGTCGCGTACGACAAGTTCGCACCGACCGATGAGATGCTTTGGATCGACTACGGCCTCTCTGCGTTCGAATCACATGCGCTTGACCTCGTTGGTCCGGAGATAACCGACCTTGCAATCCTTTTCCACGAGCTTTCTCTCAATGGAGAGCTATTTGGATACGAGGCAACCGAACGCTTCCACGAGATCGGAACTCCCGAGTCTCTTCAAGAGACGAGCCGTTATCTTCGCGAGAGGTTGGGTCGATGAGTCCTCAATGCGCTTGCTGAGCCTCGCTCAGACCCCGCATCGCTGACTCACGCAGCGCGTCGAGGCTTGACCAGGAACTTTTCCATCCGAGGCTTCGGATCTTTTCGGAGGAGAACCGGACTATCGGAACATCACCCTTCCAGCCGCGAGGTTCCGATCCATAGATGATTTCGACATTGTGCAGACCCATGACGTCGATGACGAGTTCTGCAATCTCTCTGACGGTGACGTACTCGTCCGTGCCGACGTTGTAGACGTCAAATGGACTCTGACGCCTGGACTTTATGAGGAAGACGGCATCGAGTACATCTGCAACATGCACGTAGGACTTGCTCTGGGAACCATCACCCATAACGACAAGTCTTGTCGGGTCCAAGAGAAGTTTGCGGACGAAGTCATAGACGATCCCATGCGTCTGACGGGGTCCGATCACGTTCGCAAAACGAAACGCAACACCCTCGATATCGAACATGTGGCAATAGGCGCTCACGATCGCCTCGCCAGCGAGTTTGCTCGCGCCATAGGTCGAGACAGGTTGGAGCGGGCCATAGGTCTCGTCGATTTCCTTGGTGCCAAGATCTCCATAGACACCACTGCCAGAGGTGTAGGTGACCCTCGAGACACCGGTCAATCTCGCCGCCTCGAGCACCTGGTGAACGAGAAAGGTGCCGAGACGAAAATCAACTAAGGGGTCGTCTACCGCTGCCGCGATATCTGCATTGGCGGCGAGCTGGATGAGGTGGTCCGATCCGCGCATTGTCTCGATGAGTCGTTCGGAGTCCTCAATATTGCCCTCGACAATCGTTAAACGTCTGTCGTCGACAAACGCGTCAAGATGCCAGCGATGTCCGGAGAGAAAGTTGTCATAGACCACGACACCTGCATCGGACTCCTGATCAAGTAACCGCGCAACGAGGTTGCTGCCGATAAAACCTGCACCACCGGCGATGAAATACCTGCTCATACACGTTGTCTTTCTAGGTGTTGATATCTCTTCTGAAACTTCGAGAAAAGACCAGGAGGGAAACAATCATGAACTGAAACACTACTCAAGCAACTTCAGACCGACACGAGTCAGCCCTTCCGCCTTCTCAGACCGGCTATACGCGAGATCGAAGTGGTCTTCCCTGTTGGCTCTTGAGCATCGACCGCTGCTGCACCCTGGAGATCGGCAATGACCGCCTCGAGGTTCCGGATGTGGACATCCTTCGGGGCGACGACCTCCTCTTCGATCCTTTCGAGTCGCTTGATGTATTCGGCCTTCAGGGCGACCTCGAGCTCAAGTGAGCGCATCTCAATCTCTCGCACCTCGTCAGTCGCCCTCATCGCTGCAATCTGTGCCTCGAGTTCACCGACCTTTGCCCGCAGCTGTGCGAGCTCATCTTCACTCAATGACATCACCCTCTCTCATCGCGCGCACCAGAACCGCGCTCTTGCTCGATTGAACTGACGAGGGCAAGGTATTGCACCGATGATGCACCTCTTCGTTGCCCACCAACGGTGACGCTCAGCTCGTTACGCTCGACCGAATTCAGCGTCAAGAGCGTGGCGGCTGGAATGCAATTG
Source organism: Acidimicrobiales bacterium (assembly GCA_035533675.1). Taxonomy (GTDB): domain Bacteria; phylum Actinomycetota; class Acidimicrobiia; order Acidimicrobiales; family Bog-793; genus CAIVND01. The sequence continues at coordinate 5,511 of DATLTI010000022.1, forward strand.
GTATCGATCGCGTCGAACTCTCTTGACTCGCGCTCACGACAATCGACGACAAGGTCATACCCCGAAGCGTTATTCGCGAGGTGATCACCGACGCAGAGGCGCTCGCCTGATTCGACCGGACCGATCCCAAGAGCACAGAATCTTTGGTTATCGACCACGCGCGCCTCGGAAAAGATGGCGACCTGGCAGCGTCCATCCGCCTGGAGCGACGACAACAGGCCAACTGCGACCGACAGAGAATCAACCACGGCGAGGACGCGCACCGGTGAGCCCATCGCCCGCCAAACTGCCTCATCAATCGTGTGGGGGTCATCTGGATCAAAGACAACATGTGATTGAAGCCGATCACTCCATCGCTTGACAAAGGCTGACTGGTTTTTCTCGAACAGGAAAAGGCGATACGAGGAGTTGGTGCTCGCGGATTCGAGGTGGCGCAGGTATGAGCGCGGCTGGTACCAGACCTCTCCGCCGGCCTCGATGAGTCGCAGGCAAAAATCCGTATCCTCGTAATAGGCGGGGTAATACCTCTCTGCATCCATCCCGCCAATTGCGATCCAGCTTGACCTACGCACCAAAAGCGACGTCCCCGAGCAGTGCTCGACCTTGCGTTCGTAGTCATACTGCCGACTCTCTCCAGGAAGGCCACGTCCGATCTTCACCGTCGATCCATCGGCCCAGATGACACTTCCCGCCTCCTGGATCGAACCATCGGGAAACAGTGTGGTCGATCCGACAGCGGCCGCGAGTGGTCGGCGTCGCGCGAGGTCAACGAGTGGCAATAACCAGTTCTCCGTGATCTCCGCATCGTCATTTAGCAGAACGACAAATTCGCCTCGCGCACGATTCACACCGAGATTGACCGCTCCGCCGTAGCCGACATTGACCCGAGTGGTGATCGTATGGATACCGGCAGTCTGTAAGTCGATGAACTCACGAAGTTGTTCATCGGGCTCATTGAGGATCAACACGACCTCATAGGCGATGTCATGAATATGGGTAACGACCGATTCGAGACAGGCGCGGATGTGTGGCGCCGAGCGCCAGGCAATGATGATCAATGAGACAAGTGGTTGATCCTCCGTGACGACCGTGATTGGAGTGCTCATCGAGACAGCAACAGGGTCAGCTCTCGCGCTTTGGCCGCGCTCGCAGACGCTGCATCAATACGCGAAGTGACCTGCCCTTCAAGAGTGCAGTCAATTTAAGGAGAACGCGATAACTGCGCTGGCTCTGGATTCGCACAAGCTCAGCCCCGGTACGATCAAGATCTACCTTGGTCTTCTCGTATTCGCGAGCGAGTTCGTTCCAACGACGATCGAGATCGTCGGCTCGTCGTTTTTCATGCCAGAGTGCAACATCGAGCTCGGTAATTCGCTTGTCTTTCGTTCGGTGGATCTCGTCAACCTCGTCACCAAAGTGAGCGATTTCAAGGTTTCGCATCTTTTCGATCTCAAGAAGTTCTCTCATCCGCAGCTCGAAGTCCTCCGCGCCTCTGCTCTGGTCAACCATGTTGAGCGTCACCTTGAGCAACATCAACCGGGGACCTGTTGAGCAATCGGTCGATGATCTCAGGCCAGATCTGATGTTCGCGAACGCGGTCAAACTCCTCACACTGAATCTTGAGGAGATCCCGCTCACGCTGCCAGAGCGACTCATCACTCAAGAGTGAAACGATACGTTCGGCGAAGCGAGTCGCGTCTTCGGTGACGTATAGGAATGAGGGATACCCGAAGTTATCCTTTGCCTCATCAGAGAGAGAGCCACTCACAGGCACTCCCTCTGCACCAACTGGCGTCGAAACCGTCGGTACACCGCACTGCAGTGCCTCAATCGTCTTGTTCTTCACTCCGGCTCCGTAGCGGTTTGGTACAACAATTACCCGCGCGCAGGCATAAACCGAATCAAGGTCTTCAACGCGCCCGAGGAAGACGATCGACTCACACGAGAACCGAAGCACCTCAGCCGGTGCACTTCCACCGGTAACCCTGAGCTTTGCGCTTCCAAGACGCGCAAGCACACGCGGCCAGACCTCGCGAGCAAACCACTGCATGCCATCGACATTCGGCGACTTAGGTCCCGACGACCAGCTGGCGACAAAGACCACGCCTTCGCGCTCGGTAAATCCCGCTTCGGTCCAGTGCACCGATTTCAAGAGCGGACTGTTGACTGAGCAATTGCCGCTCGCAAATGGACGAAGAAGGTCGGCCTCCTCGTCCGAGACAAAGACGAGTTCATCTACCTCTGATGCGATCTCCGCTTCGAGCTTTTTCATTTTCGTTGTTTCAATCGCGAGACGCGGACGCTCTAAATCGCTACAGAATGCGAGCTGACGCTCAAGCCGCCGATAGAAAAGCGCCTCAGCGTCATAGACGATTGGCACCTCAGGAAGAAAGGTCCGCAAGGTCTCAATGACGTACTCATAGTTGTGAGGACGCGAGATCACCACGGCGTCATAGCGCGTGTGCTGCGAGGCCATCTGGCCAAGATGTTTCTCAAGATCGTCGGCGATGATTTCAAGGGGAACCGAACCAGTCCAGGGGCGAATAGCGCCAAGGTCGTTCGTAGCGTGGCGATGATCAAGGGTCGGGAAGAACGAAACCTCGACCGATGGCACCGATTGAATCTGCGCGATCGTCTCCAAAAGACGTGGGTACCCAGCGCCAAGTGCCTCTTCGGGAACGACGTCGTCGACCAACAAGATCCGCCGAGTGCAAACAGATCGATTCTCCATGCTCATATCGCTCCAGGATCCATCCGTCGCGCGCGCGAGAGAATAGAGAGCGCCATCTTACGATTCACCTCGTCGAACATCTCGCCACCGTGGCGGATCGCCCCTTTCCCTTCCACGGCTGTCGCGTGATCAAGCGCTGCGAGCATCTCGCTCGCGCGCGAAATCTCCGCCTCGGTTGGTGAATAGACAGCATTGAGCACCGGGATCTGCTCGGGATGAATTGCCCACTTTCCATCAAATCCAAGCGCTCGCGTCCTTCTCGCGAGCTCACCAAGCCGATCAAGGTCACCGAGTCCAAGATATGGCCCGTCAATGACAAAGAGCCCATGGGTTCTTGCCGCAATCAACAAGGCCATGTGGACCGAGTGGTAGTGATCTCCCGGGTATCCATCGACATCGTCACCGACGACTTTGATCGGAATTCCGAGCGAGGCGGCAAGATCCCCCGGGCCAAAGGCGATTGCCTCAAGTCGGGGCGAGGCGCCAGCAATTGTTGCGACGTTGGCGATCCCATGCGCGGTCTCGATCAGTGCCTCGATCCCGACGTGGCCGACATCGAGGCCGGCGCCCTGTTCGACCTGGGTGAGGATCAGATCAAGCGCCGCGATCTCGGTCGAGCGTTCGGTCTTTGCCAGGACGACTAGGTCCAACCGACTCCCGGCCGCTCCAACAACCTCGGTGACATCATTGACTGTGTGAGGACTTGAGAACGCGTTCAGTCGAACTCCGACGATCTTGTCTCCCCAGTCCGATTCGCGAATCGCGCGCACGACTTTTTCTCGCGCGCTTCGCTTCTCACTTGGTGCTACTGCATCTTCAAGGTCAAGCAGCACCATGTCCGCGTCAAGTCTCGCAGCCTTGTCGAGGAACCGGTCGCTTGAACCTGGGACCGCGAGGACAGATCGGCGTGGATGGGTTCGACTGTGATCAGACATCGGTCGCTCCTAACTGACCGTCGGAAGTGGCGAAACCAGATCGGCAGGGATGACCTGTTCGGTGATGAGCCGCTCAAAGCGACGCGCATCACCGGCAACATAGCTGCGACACAGCGGGAGACCTTCGACATAACACGAGGTGTAGGCGCGCCAGGTCGGATTGAGCAGGAATTCAATCGACTTCGCGGCGCGCAACCTTGGCTGGAGGCCAAAAAACGCCATCTCGTCGATAACGGTTTCAGGATCAGCATGGTCTTCATGCAGACGGAATGCCGCGTTCGCGCGCACCCCAGAGAGGACATCGCCGGCCTCTGCTACGACCGCGATCACCTCTTCGTCGTAATTGATGCCAAGAGGGCGGAGGTGTTCGGCGATCAGCGCCTCTGGTCGCGTGCCCATGACCACGTCGAGTCCAAGATCGGCGAGTCCCTCGGCGATCAGGCACTGTGGCGTACCCACGAGCGCGATCGACTCCTCGAGGTGATGACGCATCCGCACGAGGCCCGCCTCTTTTCGAGAATGTTCGGTGTGATGTCCGGGATAGGCCTCGTGTGCAACAAGGCGCGCAAGTGAGATCGACAGGACCGGAAGGTCAAGGTTGATCGCGACACGCGAACGGAGTCCACCGAGGTAGTAGTTGAACCCGCTCCATGGTTCATTCTTTACATATTCAAAGGTGATGCTCTCACCCTCTGGGAGACCAAACATTGAGTCTGTTCTCGCGCGGAGATCCTCACACAATGACGCGACCGCAGGTTCAAGTTTTGCCGGGTCGATCGCCTGTGCCTCGCGCCACGCGATCAGGCGGTCACGAAGCGGGCCCGAACCTGGCATGACCAAATCAAGGTTCCGATGGGCTTCGAGGATCTGCTCCTCCGGGACGCGCTTTGGTCGCACGCCATAGCAGGCCTCAACCTCATCGGCATATCCGACCGACTCGCGAGCAAGCACCCGCGTCGTCATCTCGATACCGACGAGCTGTGAGCGGAGATACGTTCGTCGTTCAGGGGTATCTGGCCCGGCGTCACCTCCTTCACCAACACCTTCGAGTGGACTGCCCGCATCGATTGCACCAAGGAGGGCCCGCGCGTCATGGCGCAGCATCTCAGGAGCAAGCACTGGCTCGGCGGCAACCCGGCTCGCGATCTCAGGTGGCCCGTAGTACGAATCGACGAACCCATCGATGTGGCGACCAACGCGAAGTCCGAGCTCGAGGTATTGCGCGATCAGACTGGTCTCACCCATCCGTGTCCCACACCCCTTCACCCTGCCAAGTCGCGCCCGCGCTCAAAGGTTAGAGGATCTCCCACCAACAGGCGCCTTTGCTAGCGCGTCACCCCAAAGCCAGAGAGCAGCTCCTCTGGAACTGGACATCTCAGATGCGAGACCGAGGGACTCTTGTGAAAGACCACCGCTGGCATCTGAACTCCTCGCGCGGTGACGTAGCGATCAACCAGATCTGGCCCAATGACATATTTGTCGTGAAAGATCCGCTCTATCGAATGCTCATGGACGTCCACTGAGGGCTTTTCATCAAAGTATCCGTCAAGCGGTGCTCCCGCGACACTTTGTCCCCGCTCCCACCCTCGGTCTTGGTCCTTGGCCTCGAGCGTGTGACCAAGATCTTGCATCGCGCCAAACAGAGCATCTGGCAACACACGACCAACCCCGGCAAGAACGACGACGGGAAGCTCTTGTTCGCGCGCCTGTACAACAAGACGAGAGGCGGCTTTGCTCACCAAAAGACCATCGCGGCTGGCAGCGAGTGCCTCGATGACAACGAGCGTTGCGTCGCGAAATGCGAGTTCGCTCTCTGTCACCTGATAGGCCTCGACCGGAGCGACTGAATCTGTGAAAAAGCGCATTCCAAGGCGCAGGCTGCGTCCATCGCCGACGAGCCGAACCGGAAGATCGACCCGATCGTGGAGCGCGCGCACAATCTGGCGCGAACTCTCAGCTACCACGCGATCCTGAGCGCTTGGCAGCGAAAAGAGCTCATCGATGCTTGCGTCCTGTTCCAGCTGATCGACAAGGGTGACCGCACAGTGGTGAAGATCGTGTGAATCGATCAGCTGGGCACACGTCCACCAGAGCGCGCCTACATGGGGATGAAACTCGAGCAACCTGCGACACGATGCAACAAGCGCGCGACGATCATCTGAGAGCCCCGCGAGCGCGTAGGCGGCCTCGCAGGCAAATTCAGTCGATTCGATCTCACCGGCACGGGCGATCGAGCGCAGTCGTTCGATTGCATGCATGAGGCCAACGCTAACGAAAACGTCGGGCGAGCAAACACCTGGCCAGTTCAGCCGATAATGCCGCCCTTGGTCATGGCGAGAACGTCAAGCGCTCGGTCGACCTCGTCTTCTCCAAGAAGACCCATCTCAAGGACCACCGTACGCAGGTCCTTGTCCTCCGCGAGCGCAGCCTTGACGACCTTGGCGGCATTTTCGTATCCGATGTAGGGGTTCAGCGAGGTCGCGATCGATGGTGACGAGAGCGCGTAGTTCTTGCACCGTTCGACATCTGCCTCGATCCCGTCGACGCACTTGTCTGCAAGCGCGCGGCTCACCGACGCGATCAGACGGATCGACTCAAGGAGATTGCGTCCGATGACTGGCAACATGACGTTCAATTCAAAGTTTCCGGCAGATCCCCCAAAGGCGACCGCGGCATCGTTTCCGATCACCTGCGCAACGACCTGGCAGACCGCCTCTGGTACAACGGGGTTGACCTTGCCCGGCATGATCGACGAGCCAGGCTGAAGATCGGGAAGATGGATCTCGCCAAGCCCGCAACGTGGGCCAGATGACATCCAGCGAAGATCGTTGGCGATCTTGTAGAGCGAGAGCGCAATCGTGCGCAACATCCCCGATGCCTCGACGAGCGCGTCGCGGGCTCCCTGTGCCTCAAAGTGATCGCGCGCCTCGCTCAGGTCAAGACCGGTGCGCGCTCTCAGCCCGGCGATGACCTTTGGTGCAAAGTCATGAGGTGCATTGATCCCCGTGCCAACAGCCGTACCGCCAAGTGGCAGCTCACCGATGCGGCCAAGACTCGATTCAAGGCGCTCGATGCCATGTTCGACCGCTGCACCATATCCACCAAACTCCTGGCCAAGTGTGACGGGAGTCGCGTCCATGAGATGTGTGCGGCCTGATTTCACAACCTCTTTCCACAGCTCGGACTTTGTGCGGAGTGCAACTGCGAGATGACCAAGTGCAGGGATGAGGTCACCGGTGATCTCGCGCGCGCAGGCAAGGTGAATCGCCGAGGGGAAGACATCGTTTGATGACTGGGCTGCGTTGACCTCGTCGTTCGCCCTGACCGCTCGCCCGAGACGCTCTCCTGCGAGATGGGCGAGCACCTCGTTCATGTTCATGTTCGTCGAGGTTCCCGATCCCGTCTGGTAGACGTCGATTGGAAACTCCTCTGCCCACATTCCCGCCGCCACCTCATCAGCGGCATGGACGATCGCCTCGGCGACATCAGATTCCACGAGTCCAAGTTCGCTCGACACCTTGGCGGCCTCTGCCTTGATCATCGCAAGCGCAGCAATCAGCGACGGCTCGACGGTGCGCCCCGAGATCGGGAAATTCTCAACCGCCCGCTGGGTCTGGGCTCCCCACCTTGCGCTCGCTGGAACATGCACATCTCCCATGGAATCGTGTTCAATGCGGAATTCTCCGTCGAGATTCGGGGTGCTTTCTTGAGATTTCGCCATCGCCGGTTCCTTTCACCTGCTCGAGAGCTTGAAGCGCCTGCTCGCGACTTACGCTACCCGTAAGGCCGCGAGCAGGCGAAAGGGGAACCGCCTTGCTTTGGAGACCTTCGGCCGATACGGTCGGCGCCACAGTGGTATGCATCACCCATCACTCCTTGGTGCGGCCAGCTCCGCAGGGTTTTACTCGGCGGCCGTCAAAGTTGCTCGTCCTCGTCCTCGTCATCGGCGCGCTCGGGGTTATGCCGCGAACTGCCGCGCATGCCCAGGACATTACGACGCTCAAGGCAAAGGCAGCCGCGATCGCTGCCAAGGTCGACGCAATGAACGTCAGGCTTGGGATTCTCTCCGAGGAGTACAACCAGGCACTCATCGAGAAAGATCTCCTTACGGCCAAGATCGCCGATGCAAGGCTTGAGATCAGCCAACTACAACACTCGGTCACCAAAGACCGCGCCGCGATCGCTCGAGAGGCAATCAACACCTACGTCGAGGGGGGTTCCCAGACAGGAGCCCTTCCCGGAGGGAACCCGAACTCGCTTCCACTTCGACAGACCTACCTCGAAGTCGCGGCTGGAGATCTCAACGCCTCGATCAGCGCGCTTGAGGCAAACCAGCATCGCCTCGCGATGAGACAACTCACACTCGAAATCTCGGTGGCCGAGGGCGCAAAGACAGGCGCCGCGCTCGCAGGTTCGCGAGGTTCGGCATCGGTCATTCAGGCTCAACTGAGCACTGCGCTCTCGAGTGTCAACGGCCAACTCGCCCCTCTCCTCGCCGCCCAAGAGGCCCTTCAACAGGCCGCCGCTGCGAAGGCGGCGGCAACGAGCGCAGCAGCAGCCCAGGTCCAGCTCGCGGGAGCGAAGAGTTCAGAGGCCGTGACGACAGCAGTCGTCACCACCACCTCGAGCAACGCAGGACTCGCCGCGATCGCGGCAGCACGCACCCAGATCGGCGTTCCCTACGTCTGGGGCGGCGCGACTCCAGGGTCGGGGTTTGACTGTTCAGGGCTGACGATGTGGGCATGGGGCAAAGCGGGGATCAACCTGCCACACAGCGCCCAGGCGCAATATGACTCGATTCCCCATGTCTCGCTCTCGGCACTTGAGCCGGGCGACCTCGTCTTCTATGCCTCGGGTGGGTACATCTATCACGTGGTGATGTACATCGGACAGAACGAGGCGATCCAGGCGATCACCTACGGCCAGCCAGCGGCGATCACTCCGCTATCGGGTGGCGCCTATGGCGCCGGGCAGCCCTGAGACAAAAATCGTTCTGGCAGTAGCCGACTCGCGTTCCTTCATCTACAGTTCACATTTCAGACACAATCATGAAACGCTCCAATGAGAGGCTCATGGCCGTGTAGAGGGACCGGTGCAAGCCATCGGAGAGTAAGAGGCGCTATCCGCAATGCCAGCAATGGCAACGGGTGGCGTCACCGAGAACGACGAGACCCGTAGGAGAGGTACGTGAGCTACCAAGCTGAGTACATCTGGCTCGATGGAACAAAGCCATCAGCCCAACTTCGCTGTAAGACGAGAGTCATTGCCGATAACAAGGAGCCGGGAATCTGGGGCTTTGACGGTTCGAGCACCAATCAGGCACCCGGAAGCAATTCGGACTGCGTGTTGCGGCCGGTGTTCACCTGCCACGACCCCATCCGCGGCGGAAAGAACATCCTGGTGATGTGTGAGGTTCTGCTGCCGGACTTCACCTCGCACGCCACCAACACCCGCGCGGCCTGCGTCGCTGCTGCGGAGAAGTACGCGAAAGACGAGCCGATGTTCGGTATCGAGCAGGAGTACACCTTCTTCCAGGATGGTCGTCCACTCGGATGGCCAGAGGTTGGCTACCCAGCCCCTCAGGGTCCTTACTACTGCAGCGTCGGTGCCGACCTCGCTGTTGGCCGCGAGATCATCGAGCGCCATACGCAGGCCTGCATCGATGCCGGTCTCAAGATCGAGGGAACGAACGCCGAAGTCATGAAGGGCCAGTGGGAGTTCCAGATTGGAATCTGCACGGTCCCAGAGATCGGTGATCACCTCTGGATGGGCCGCTGGCTGCTCGCACGTATCGCCGAGGACTACGGCGTCCAGGTGAGTTATGACGCAAAGCCAATCAAGGGTGACTGGAATGGCGCCGGAGCACACACCAACTTCTCCACCAAGGCAATGCGCGAGGGTTGGGAGCCGATCATCGCTGCCTGCGAGGCACTTGGAACCAAGATCGAGGAGCACATCGCCGTCTATGGCGATGGAATCAAGGACCGGCTCACCGGTGCGCACGAGACCGCCCCATGGCACACCTACAGCTACGGAACCTCTGACCGTGGTGCTTCGGTACGCATTCCATGGCAGGTCGGAGTCGACAAGAAGGGCTGGATCGAAGACCGTCGACCCAACGCGAACATCGACCCCTACGTCGTCGCTGGTCTTATCATCGAGACCATCTGCGGAGCTGCAGCGAAGTAAGTCTCTTTCCGGCCCCTTCGCGCGCTCACAGAACCCCTGTCATAGGCAGGGGTTCTGTCGTTCCCGGGAACAGTTCCCAGCCGCTCAACACCGCCGCTCGAACCAGAATCAGGTTCGCCGCGTTCGGTTGTTGCGTACTACCTTGATTTTGACAAGGAACTGTCAAACCTCACTTTGAAATGGCCCCAGCAGGCTTGTGGGCAAAAGGAGCATCATGCGTTTTGCAACGATCAGAACCGCATCGGGAACACAGGCAGTCCGCGACGAGGGAGACCAGCTTGTTGGACTCAACTTTGCAGACGTCGGTGAACTCCTGGCCGCTGGTGACCTCGGACGGACCGCTCGGGAGGAATCCGGAGCGACTTTTTCAAAACAGGGTGCTGATTTTGCAACGCTTGTCTCGCGTCCTTCAAAGATCATCTGCGTCGGCCTGAACTACCGAAGTCACATCCTCGAAAGGGGCCAGGAGCTCCCGAACTTTCCGACGCTGTTCGCAAAGTTCACCAGTGCACTGATCGGAGCGAACGACGCAATAGTTCTGCCAAAAAACTCAAGCTGTCCCGACTGGGAGGTCGAACTCGGCGTCGTGATTGGAAAGCCGGCGCGCCATGTCGATGCAAAGGGAGCCCGAGCCGCGATCGGGGGGCTGTGCACACTCAACGACGTCACGATGCGCGACTGGCAACGGAGGACCCTGCAGTGGCTACAGGGCAAGACCTTCGAGAAGACGACCCCGGTCGGACCATTTCTCGTCACCCCTGATGAGGTCGACTACGGACTTGATCTTGAGGTGCGCTGTGAGATCGACGATCGGGTGATGCAGATCGATCGAACCAGTGAGCTTGTCTTCAATCCAATCGATATCGTCTCCTACATCAGCGAGATCACCACGTTGATGCCCGGCGACATCATTGCGACAGGAACCACCGGTGGTGTCGGTGACGCACAGGTCCCACCGCACTACCTGGCGCCGGGAACAAAGGTGCGCACCGTTGTCGAAGGACTCGGTGAATGCATCAACATCTGCGTCGCTGAATAGTTGGCCGACATTCGTGGCGTTGGTCGCACCATGATCAGAGGTTGATACGACCTTCTGAATGACGAGTGACAGCGCTCAACCCGGTGGCCACGCGAGAAATCTGCCGCCGAGGAGATGCAGGTGGAGATGCGCAACCGAGTTCCCCGCGTCCTCTCCAATATTGAAGGTCAATCGGTATCCGTTCATGGCAATCCCCTCTTGGCGGGCAATGGTCTTTGCTGCAAGGAACATTGCGATCAACTCTGGCTGATCATCAAGTTCCAGGGTGCTTGCATCGACGATGTGGCGTCTCGGCACAATCAGCACATGTGTGGGAGCGACCGGCGTGATGTCGCGAAACCCAACAACGACATCATCTTCATAGACTCTGGTGCTTGGAATTGTCCCGGCGACAATCTTGCAGAACAGGCAGTCGATCTCGGTATCCATATAGGGACAATGCTAGGCACGATGGGCCGAAGCTGCCGAAATTCACGTCGCGCGTCTTCAAATACAATCACGAATCAATTGGCCAGAAGACGTCATTCGAGAGGCCGTGTTTTGATCAATGAGCAGCGATTGACTCAAGTTTTGAGGGAACCACCAGGCGCATCGCAACCTCGTTTGCAAGCAGACGACCACGGAGGGTGAGTGTGGCGCGATCTCCTGAATGTTCCATCAGACCATCGTCAAAGACGCTCTTATCGACCAGGGATGGCGAAACGCCAAGATTGGTCCTCAACCGCAACGCGAGGAGTTCTTCTGCCCGTTCGGATTCGCCGAGTCGCTCGCGGCGCGCTGTCGCATTGCCTGTGGAGAAGATCGCCTCGACATAACGATCAATCGAAAAGACATTGGCGCTGCGTTCGCCAGATAGATGGCTATGTGCCGAGCATCCAACCCCGCGGTATTCGCCTCCGAGCCAGCACGAGAGGTTGTGTCGACATTCGGCTCCTGGTTTTGCCCAGTTCGAAATCTCATACCACCGGTAACCGTGAGCGCTGAGGACCCTCTCCGCGCACTCGTATCGTTCAGCGAGTAGGTCATCATCAGGGTGACGCTCGGGGACACGCGCGAGTGGCGTACCAGATTCAATGGTGAGGGCATAGGCGCTTATGTGGCTCGGGTGCGGATCAAAGTCGAGTACCTCCAAGAGCCCCTCGGTAAAATCCTCTGCGCTCTCGCCCGCACCGCCAAAGACGAGGTCGATGTTGTAGTTGGTGATCTGTGCATCCGCTATTGCCAAAAGCGCTCTCTCGATCGATCCCTCGTGATAGGTCCGACCGAGACCCTTGAGCACATGGGGCTTGGTCGACTGCACGCCAAGTGAGATGCGATTCACTCCTGCCCGGGCGATCCCGGCTAGGAATGGTGCATCGGTCGATTCTGGGTTGCACTCGAGCGTGATCTCGGCTGTCGAAGCTGGCATTGCGTGATCGAGCACACGGGTTACCTGTTCAACACTCAAAAGAGACGGAGTGCCGCCGCCAAAAAATACGGTCTCGGGAACTCGCCATCCATCCCCAGCTCGTGCCCGGTCAATCTCAAGACAGAGTGCTTTGACGTAGTGGTCAATGAGATCTTCGCGATCGGTCCAGGTTGCGAATGCGCAATAGTCACAGCGTGTCGTGCAAAACGGAACATGGACATAGAGCCCAAATCCATCTGCGATTGCGGAGGGATCTGGTCTCAGCCCTTCGTTGAGGTCCATCTCAATGCAATCCGATGACACCCGAGCGCAGCGCACTCAACAGTGTCGCTGTCGCGATCGCGGCAGTCTCGACTCTCAAGATGTTGGGACCAAGTCCTACAGACTGCGCGTGCTCTGGCAGTTCATCTTGGTCAAAGCCTCCCTCTGGTCCGATGATCACGCAGCGAATCGTTGCATCAAACGTCACACCACCAGGTTCAGCAAAGACGGTGTGCTCGGGCGCGGCTCTGAGAAAATGCTCGAGCGTCTGTGGCTCAGTGACCAGTGGAAGATTGAGTCGTCGCGACTGCGAACAGGCCTCCATCGCAACTCTGTTGAGACGGTCCCTGCGGCGCTGACGCTCTTTGTCATCGAGTCGCACCACCGTGCGTTTCGTGATGAGCGGAACAATGCGATCGATACCAAGTTCGGTCAGTTTCTGCACGACAAGGTCGAGGCGGTCGCCCTTTGGCATCGCGAAGGCAACCGTCAATTCAACCTGCTCGTCGCCGCTCACAGTATGGATTGCATCGAGGTCGAAGAGAAATTCCTCTGAAGATGAAACCGCTCCTCGCGAGCGACGCTGTGATCTTGGCAGCGAGGTGATCACTGCCTTTCGCCACGAACCTCTGCCATCTGACAGCGCGAAGTGGAGACCGACTCTTGGTCGCAAGACATCGAGGAGGTGGTGCATGTCCTCGTTGCGAATGACCGGGTGTTCAAGATCATCGACAAAAAAGAGCGCCTCGGCATGCCGGAGTATCTCGTCATGCGAGAGCCCGTCGCGCTTTGGCGAACCCATCAGGAGAAGGTGGATTTAATGCGTGTGAAGAGCCCGCTCTCGTGAACCGGCTCTCCGCGCATAAGGGCAAGGTCGCGCAGAAGCTGTTCCTGTTCCTTGTTGAGATTTACCGGGGTATCGACCTCGATGCGGATGTGCAGGTCTCCCCTTCCCCTCGCGCGAAGATGCGGCACTCCCTTACCACGAAGGCGAACCGTCTTACCCGTCTGGGTGCCTGGTGCGATCTCGATCTTCTCCTCGCCATCGAGGGTGTCGATTATCATCTCGGCTCCAAGTGTCGCCTGGGTGAATGCGACGTGTAGCGTCATCAGGAGATCCGCCCCATCGCGCTCATACCGATCACTCGCGAGGACACGCAGGTGCACGTAGAGATCGCCAGAGATCCCTCCACGCGCCGGCGCAGCCCCTGATCCGGTGATTCTGAGCGTCGTTCCCGCATCAACGCCTGCAGGAACCTCAACGGTGACGTTGCGCTCCTCGGTCCTTCTCCCCTCGCCACGGCAGTCTGGACAGGGCTTTTCGATGATCTCGCCGATCCCGCGGCACGTCGCACAGGGCGAGGTCGTGACGACCTGGCCGAGTATGGACTGGCGTACTCTACGCACCTGTCCCTGCCCATCGCAGTCACGACAGCGCATCGGTGTCGTGCCCGGAGCAGCACCGGTTGCCCCACACGTCGAACAACCAACCAGACCACGGTAGGTAACAGATCTCTCAACACCAAACACAGCCTCTTCAAAGGTGATTTCGAGCACTACCTCAACGTCATCTCCTCGGCGCGGGCCGCTCTGATGCGTGCCCCCGCCAAAACCTCCGCCGCCAAAGAATGCGTCGAACAGGTCCCCGAACCCTCCCCCGAATCCTTCGCCAGGACCGCCCTGGCGTGGACCATCGGCACCGAACATGTCATAGCGCCGTCGACGCTCAGGATCGCTCAGCGTCTCATAGGCAACAGACACCTCTTTGAACTTCGCCTCGTCCTCGGCACTGCCACCATTGACATCCGGGTGGAGCTTTCGCGCGAGCTGTCGGTAGGCGCGTTTGATTTCATCATCGGTCGCGTTTTTTGAGACGCCAAGCAGTACGTAGTAATCCGTTGCCATTGCCTTATTCTCCTGCGAGCTGTTGACCGAGTCGCTGGCTGACAACTGCTACCGCGGCGAGCGCCTGTGAGTAGTTCATCCGGGTTGGACCGAGCACGCCGATGGTTCCAACAACCTCTTCACCGACATGATAAGGCGCAACCACAAGCGAGCACTCGGCGAGCGACTTCATCTCGTTCTCTGCGCCGATCGAGACGGTATTGCCCTTCGCGACAACCTCGCTCAAAAGCGTCACCACGACAAGCGATTCTTCAAGGATCGCAAGGATCTGACGAACCGTGTCAACGGTTGCGAACTGATTCGCCATGTTCGCTGCACCGCCGATGTAGACCTCACCCTGTTCAGTGCTCTGGGTGCGTTCCTGATTCAGAGCATCGACACACGAAGAGATGATTTCGTCGATACTCGCTGAGCCAGACGACTCTGGCGGAGTGAGTGCCGAAAGCATCTGGCCGGCAAAATGGTGACGAAAAATCGTATTCGCGCTCTCGATGTCATCATCGGGAAGGCTCGCTTCGACCTCAAAGACCTGCTTGTCGACCACACCGTTCGAGAGAACGACAACCACCATCACCGTCGACGCTGCGAGTCGCGTGAGAAGCGCGGAACGGATCAGCAGTGTCTCATGTGGCGGACCGACGACCAGGGCCGCATAGTCGGTCAATGTCGAGAGAAATCGCGAGGTGTCGCGCAACATCGAATCGAGCTCGCCATGGGCTCTCGTGAAGAACTCCGAGACCTGTTCCGCGCGGAGAGGATCGAGCCCATCTCGCGCACCAAGATGATCGACAAAGAACCGATAACCAAGGTCGGTTGGCACACGTCCAGCGCTCGTATGAGGATGCGTGAGATAGCCCTCGCGTTCAAGTGCAGCCATCTCGGCCCGAACCGTCGCAGCAGAGACATCAATCGTCTGGTCCCGCACGACATGCTGGGATCCGACCGGCTCGCCGGTTTCGATGTGTTCAGAGACGATCTTTCGAAGGATCGCGGACTTTCTCGCGTCAAGCATTTGGTTCTTGGCTACCTCGACCTCGCATGGCGCTTTGGCGGGTGCCCAAGCGATAGTGCAATCATTAGCACTCGATTCTAGTGAGTGCTTAGGACGAGCCGTCCCCATCCCCCAGATGAGGACGGACCGTTGAACTGCCCTGTTGCTCGTTCCCCCGTGCGATTCGGTCTCGAGAGACCGCCGCGACCCTCGAGGGACCAAGCGCCCAGCGCAGCACCTTGCCAAACGCAACTGCCCCAAGGCGCCTCGGAATGGCCTTGAGACGACTCCATCGATCAAGTCCAAGGAGCTCTCTCGCAAAGTCTGGCAAAAGATCAATCGCTGCGCCGACGACAATGTGGTGCGCGAGGTTGCTGGCCTTTGTCATCACATATCCCTGACCGGTCAAGACCGAGGTCGAACGGAGAAAATGCACCGCTTCGAGCGCCTCGGGGGTTACCCGGAGTTCAGCTTGCATCGAGGCAAAATAGTGCTCGACCTCGTCAGTCGACCGTGGCACGTAGCTCGCGCCGAGACGCATCGGAACCGTTGCAACATCGTCGAAATAACGGTCTTGCATCGCTTTGTTAATCCGATGTGGGCCGTAACGCTGATACGAGCGCAGGAAGTGGCGCACCTCGGTGATGTGTACCCAGGTGACGAGATCAGGGTCGCTCGCAGAGTAGGGAACCCCCTCTGACGTCGCACCTTTGACGTGCCCATGAACGGCCAGTACCTCAGTGATGAGCTGTTCGACAAACGGAGTCGGGCCAAAGGTCGTACCGGCGACAAATCGGGCAGTACGAATCAGTCGTCCCGTTGGGTCGTTCTTGTAGTTCGAATGCTGGGCAACTCCCGCCATCGCGCGCGGATGAAGCGTCTGGAGCATGAGCGCAGCAAAGCCTCCGTAGAGCATCGCGGCAAGATCACCGTGGACGATCCATGCTGGTGAGTCCTGTCCCAAAAGCCCCGGGTCACCAGCGGGTTCGTAGTATTGCTCGAGATCCTCTGCTGTCCCTCCAACCGCCGCCTGGACGCTGCTCTCGATACGCGATCTGAGCCAGCCTTCCGGCCGCTTTGCGAGGGTGCGCACTCCTGTCTGATCAAGCGCCGTCACGACAATCTCTTCTCAATCGTCAAGACGCAGTGCAGAGACAAACGCCTCCTGAGGAATCTCGACACGACCGATCGACTTCATCCGCTTTTTCCCCTCTTTTTGCTTCTCGAGCAGTTTGCGCTTTCTCGTGATGTCTCCGCCATAACACTTTGCAAGAACATCCTTGCGTTTCGCCTTGACGGTCTCGCGCGCAATGATCCGTCCTCCGATTGCTGCCTGAATCGGAACATCAAACATCTGTCTTGGGATCAGCTCCTTGAGTTTTGACGCCATCTTCCTTCCGTACTCATCTGCCTTTGACCGATGGACGATCGAGGAGAACGCGTCTACTGGCTCGCTGTTCAACAAGATATCGACACGCACGAGATCTGCCGATGCAAGTCCAGCTGGCTCATAATCAAGACTTGCGTATCCCTTCGTGCGGCTTTTGAGCTGGTCAAAAAAGTCAATCACGATCTCTGCAAGCGGAATGGTGTAGACAAGCTCGATCCGTGAGGCGGAGAGATACTGCAGTTTCTCCTGCACTCCCCGTCGGCTCTGACACAGATCAAGAATTGTCCCCGTGTATTCGGCTGGGGTGACGATCGTGACACGAAGCAGGGGCTCTTCGATGTGGTCAATCTGCTGAGGAGTGGGAAGCGCGGAGGGATTGTCGATGACCTTTGCCGTCCGATCGGTCAGGTGCGCGACATACGCAACTGATGGACTCGTCGCGATCATCGAGAGGTTGAACTCTCGTTCGAGTCGCTCGCGCACGATCTCCATGTGCAAAAGACCGAGAAAGCCACAGCGGAATCCAAATCCGAGGGCGAGGGATGTCTCGGGTGCGAACGAGATACTTGCGTCATTGAGCTGGAGCCGCTCGAGGGCCTCGCGGAGCTCGGGATACTGGTCGCCATCGACGGGATAGAGCCCGCAGAAGACCATCGGCTTTGGATCCCGATAGCCCGGCAGCGGTTCGCGCGCTGGCCGCTGGGCGTCGGTGACCGTCTCGCCGACACGTGCCTCCCCGACGTTGCGCACTCCTGCGACGAGGTATCCAACCTCACCTGGACCGAGTTCATCCATTGACCGCTCGACGGGCGTGCGGATACCGATGTCCTCGACCTCGTGGATGGTTCCGGCCTGGGAGAATCTGATCTTGGCGCCCTTCTTGATCGCTCCGTCAACCACGCGTATTGCACTGACGACTCCACGAAACTGGTCGTAGTACGAGTCAAAGATCAGCGCACGCAGGGGAAGCGCTCTTTCAGCGTGAGGCGCCGGGATACGGGCGACAATCTCATCGAGAAGTTCAGGAACACCGACACCGGTCTTTGCAGAGATCCTCAGTACGGTATCCCTTGGAATCCCAAGCACCGTCTCGATCTCTTCGGCATAGCGCTCGGGATCTGCTGCGGGAAGGTCGATCTTGTTCAAAGCCGCGACGATCTCGAGATCTTTCTCGAGCGCGAGATAGCAGTTCGCAAGGGTCTGTGCCTCGATGCCCTGTGAGGCATCGACGAGGAGGACGACGCCCTCGCAGGCTGCAAGGGACCTGCTCACCTCGTAGCCAAAGTCAACATGGCCAGGCGTGTCGATAAGGTGCAGCGTGTAATCACGCCAGTTGACACGCACATTCTGTGCCTTGATCGTGATTCCCCGCTCGCGCTCGATGTCCATCGAATCGAGGTACTGAGCACGCATATCGCGGGGGTCGACCGCTCCGGTCAGCTCCAGAATGCGGTCAGACAGCGTCGATTTCCCATGATCTACGTGGCTGATAATCGAGAAATTCCGAATATGGGAGGGGTCGATCACACCCTCCATCGTGCCACTGAATTGCACATCCCTCGATTCGGGCTAGTCCGAAGACGCTCTCGTAGCGGGCAGGACAGCTCTCCCCTGCTACGATGGAGCCTTCATTCACCGGTTGTTTTGAGGGATTCCATGGCAAACATCAAGAGTCAGATCAAGCGCATCAAACAGAACGAGGTTCGTCGCGAGCGCAACCGCGCCGTACGAAGTGAGATCAAGACCCGCACCAAGAACGCGCTCGCCGCTATCGAGGTCGGAGCGGAGAACGGCGCGGAGACTCTGAAGGTCGCCATCCGGAGAATCGACAAGGCTGCGGCGAAGGGCGTCATCCACCCGAACCAGGCTGCACGACGCAAGTCGCGTCTCATGCGCCAGTCAAAAGAGTCCTAACCAGAACTCTGGTTTCCCACATCTGGCTCGATCAGTTTCAGCCCGGTAGAACGATCGGGAGTTTTTTCGGAGTGCTCTCTCCGGTGAGGGCACTCAACATCTGAACATCGCTCCCCTCCATAGTCATCGCCCAGGCACCGACCCCTGCGATGTGAAACACCTGGGCGAGCGCCGTCTTGAGCGCCAATGAGACTGGGTTGTCGTACCAATCCTGATGCCAGCCATCGCTCGCTCGGAAAACGGTATAGGGCGTCGCGGAGGCAACATCCCAAAGCGCAGGTCGTCCAGCAGCCAGCACGTCGCTGTAGAGCCTTGCGCTTGGGGCATCACTGACAAGTGTCGATCCGGGCCGGTTTGTCCTCGTTGCAAAGTTCAGACCGTAAAACGGTAGACCGAGGATGATCTTGTCTACGGACACCAATGCGCGATATTGCAAAAGTGTCTGGACCGCGCTCCATCCGAGCTTGGTGCTTCCAAGCGGACTATTCGCGGACGAATGTTTCCCGTTCTGCATCGCGTAGGCCATCACAAAGATCTGATCGACAGAGCGTGAGAGTTTCGCGACATCAAAGAAATCCGAAGCGCTTGCCGCAGACTGTGGATAGGTATCGACCATTAACTCCATCTGAGGATGCGCGGATTTCAATGCCCGAGAAAAATCACGTACAAAGTTCGCGTAACCTGCTCGATCGCTCACTGCCCTGCCCTCGATATCAAGGTTGATCCCGTCAAAGCCATAGGTGCTGACAAGCGCATAGAGATTTTGCTCGAGCTTTGGTGCAAGTGACGCCGCGTGAACTCCAAGCGAATGAATAATCACCGGATCAATTGTCTGGACACTCAGTAGAACTCGATCGCCATTCGCGTGAGCAAGCTGCATGAACGTGCCAAATGATGGCAACGAGAGGCCCGCCATCGCATTCGAGCAGCCAGTCGTCGATGTAATGATCGAAGCGTCCTTGCCGACACAGACGGTCGAATAGATCAGCTCTGAGGTACTGGTGATGTCGGCAGAGCTCTGGCCGGCAGCGGCAAGCGCAGGCACTGTCCAGTACGGAACAAAGCCAACAACCAGGTGGTGACTAAGCGGTCGGACAAAGAGCCTCGACGGAGTAACTGGAGCACTCGCTCCCTCATGAGTTGGCAGCATCACGTTGACAAGCTGTTTTGCGCGCGCAATGCCGACTCGCTCTTTAGCCGAAAGCACTGCATTTCTGGCCCGTTCAGCTTTAGCGGCGATCTGGGCGGGGGTAAGCGTCGGTCCGCTTATTGTCGTCACAAACCGGATACCGATACCGATAATAATGACCAGGAGAACGACGACAACTCGGCGCCGTTGGTACTTGTTCACCCGATGAGCGTACCTGCCTGATGACCCATAACGGGGATCGCTAAGATCAAAACGCTTCATGTGTCGAGCCTCATCGCACTGCCAATGGCAACATCACTCGCAACAGCGAGACCCAAGAGAGAAACTTCATGACGACCACGACCAATGTCCGCGTACGTTTTGCTCCATCGCCAACAGGGTTCTTTCACGTCGGCGGTGCAAGGACGGCTCTGTACAACTGGCTGGTCGCACGCCAGAACAACGGCAGCTTTCTCCTTCGCATCGAAGACACCGATCGCGACCGCAGCGAGGACCAGTGGACTGAAGGAATTGTCAACGCGCTCTCATGGCTCGGAATCACCTGGGACGAGGGACCTTTCCATCAGTCCGAGCGCCACGCTCTCTACAACGATGCCATAACAAGGCTCATTGCCAATGGGCACGTCTACGCCTGTAACTGCACCCGAGAGGAAATAGACGCGCGCATCAAGGCGCGTCAGACTCCCGGATACGACGGATTTTGCCGTGACCGGAACCTCGAGCCCGGCCCGGGAAAGGCCCTGCGCTTTCGGGTTCCAGATTCAGGGACCACCACCGTGCATGACCTCGTGCGCGGCGATGTCGAGTTCGCCAACTCAACCATCGAGGACTTCGTCATCGTCAAGTCCAATGGCGACCCGCTCTACGTGCTCGCGGTTGTCGTCGATGACATCGATATGGCGATAACCCATGTCATCCGTGCGGAGGAGCATCTTCCAACGACTCCCAAGGCAATCTTGATCTGGCACGCCCTTGGAGATATCCCATTGCCAGCATTTGCGCACCTTCCAGTCCTCGTCAACGAAAAGCGCCAAAAGCTTTCAAAGCGGAGAGACCGAGTTGCCGTCGAGGACTACCGGGATCTCGGCTACCTCCCAGAGGCAATCATCAACTATCTCTGTCTTCTTGGATGGGCTCCAAATGATGGGCGAGAACTCCTTACCGTTGAAGAGATGATCTTGGAGTTCAGACTTGAAGAGGTGAACAAGTCTCCGGCCTTCTTTGATGAAAAGAGACTCGACCACTTCAACGGTCTCTACATCCGCGCGCTGGCAGCCGATGAGTTTGTCAGACGAGCGATGCCATTTATCTCAAATGACCAGGTCCCGTGGACGAAGAACCAATTCGACCAAGAACAGTTCTTCGCGCTCGCGCCACTCATTCAAGAACGCATAACTACCCTTGGCGAGATTCCGAACTACATCAAGTTCCTCTTTTCCGATCCCTATGTCATTGAAGAGGCAGTATTTGAAAAGGCAATACTCAAAGATGAAACTGGCGTAGAGATTCTTCGTGCCGCACGATCTGCTTTTGCCGACGCTGCATTTGATCATGAACCATTAAAGGACATCCTGATCTCGATTGGCGAGCAATTCGACAAGAAGTTGTCAAAGACACAAGCACCTATTCGAGTTGCAACAATGGGATCTCCCGTTGGTCTTCCACTCTTTGAATCGCTTGTCGTGCTCGGCAGGTCAAAGGTTCTGGCACGTATCGATGATGCGATCTTGATCGCCGAGAGATCAAGGTAAGCGTCGTTTGTTTCTCTTCGCTCCAATCAAGTGGGCAATCAAAATCCTCGGCCTACTGATCACAGCCGTAGTTGTCTACCTCCTCGTCACTGGAGTTCAGGTTGTACTCGCCGAGAACTCGATCGGAATCGGCTCGTCGTCGACGCAAAAAGTTGATGCGATTATCGTCCTTGTACCAGAACAATCCGTATCAGTCCCTACCCCTGATCTCGTAGCTCGACTTCAAGAGACGCTTCTGCTGCTCCAGAATCGAGTTGCAAGTCATGTCATCCTTGTCTCAACCCAGAAAACTGGGCTTACGTCATCGATTCACAGCTCTCGATCCCCATCGTTCAACGCTGGTTTGGTATCGGCAAGGACATGGCTTATCGCCCATGGCATTCCGAATTCCGATGTTGTCGGCACATTCAACGGCGCCACCTACGATGCCCTGCACTCTGCTGCCCGTAGTATTTCAAGTGCGAACCAAGTCGCTATAGTCACCGACGCAATCGATCGCCTTTGGGTCTCTCACACTGCGAAAGCTGTGGGACTCAACGTTGGGAACGTCTACGCTGCAATTGGATCTCAGGGACTCTTCACCAGCGAGCTCGACGCTCTTTGGATTCAAGATTCTGGGGTCGCGACCGGTCGGATTATCGGTTTCAGCCACACGAACTGGCTGACGGGGTAAAAGAACAAACGTCGACTTTCCTTCCGGCTAGTCGAAAAGCCCTCTGATCTAGTGCTGATACAATCTGCAACGCTCATTCGGGGGTGGTGTAATCGGCAACACAGCAGGTTCTGGACCTGTTATTGAGGGTTCGAGTCCTTCCCCCCGAGCAGACTTCCCCCCGAGCAGACTTCCCCCCGAGCAATTGTGATGTAGGAGGGTTTCGCGGACAAGCGAGCCCTCAGACATATCCATCGAATGCCAAGATTGGTGATAAGAACCGACTCATATATTCATTGTCCTTCGCTTCCGCTAACATGTAGAGCCGCCCATTACGAACAACCTTCCAAAGAGTTCGCTCGCAATGTACGACGCGGCCCCATCGTCTAGAGGCCTAGGACACCACCCTCTCAAGGTGGAGGCACGGGTTCGAATCCCGTTGGGGCTACCA
>DATLTI010000023.1:0-2011 GCA_035533675.1 Acidimicrobiales bacterium
CCCACCCGTGTCCGATTAGCCTGAGCTGTCGTTCAACAACGAGGAGCGTGGCTCGGTGGGTCTGAGTATTGGCATTGTCGGTCTGCCGAATGTCGGCAAATCCACCCTCTTCAACGCGCTCACCCACAACGAGGTGCTCGCCGCGAACTATCCCTTCGCCACGATCGAGCCCAATGTCGGGGTCGTTGCTGTTCCTGATCAGCGACTTGGCAGGCTCTCGGCACTGTTTCACAGTGAAAAGGTCATTCCGGCGATGGTCACATTCGTCGATATTGCTGGCATCGTGCGCGGGGCCTCCGAGGGAGAGGGGCTCGGAAACAAATTTCTCGCGGCAATCCGCGAGTCCGACGCGATCTGTCAGGTCGTCCGCGCATTTGATGACCCCGATGTCATTCACATCGACGGGAAGGTTTCGCCGATAGACGACATTGCAACGATCAATACCGAGCTGATTCTTGCCGATCTTCAAACCGTCGATAACCGCCTTACGCGATTGACGCGAGACGCGCGGATGAAGGCAGACCTCACACCTGTGCTTGATGCAACGAGACGCGCTCGGGAGATTCTCGACTCTGGTCGGACAATCTTTGAATCACAAGATGAACTTGACGTCACGTTGATTCAAGACCTTCAGCTCCTGAGCGCAAAGCCATTCATCTATGTATTCAATGTTGACGAGAGTGGTCTTGGCGATACAACGCTTGCGAAATCATTTGCCAGTCTGGTTCCTCACGCGGAGTCTGTTGTGCTCTGTGCCCAGATCGAGGCAGAGGTCTCGGGTCTTGACGATGAAGATGCCGGGGAGCTTCTCGCAAGTTATGGACAGCACGAGAGCGGTCTTGTCCAGCTTGTCAAGGTGGGTTTCTCGGTGCTTGGTCTCCAGACCTTTCTCACCGCAGGGGAGAAGGAGACGCGCGCGTGGACCATTCACAAAGGAGACACAGCGCCAGAGGCGGCCGGTGTGATCCACACGGACTTTCAGCGTGGATTCATCAAGGCAGAGATCGTGAGCTTCGAAGACCTGATTGAACTGGGATCAGTTCCCGCCGCCCGAGGAGTCGGCAGGGCGCGAATCGAGGGCAAGGACTACGTCATGCGAGATGGGGATGTTGTCGAGTTCCGCTTCAACGTCTGAGAAAGACCAGAGTCCCAAACGCACCGGCGCGAGAAATCAGGCGCCTGATGGAAAGGTCTGGCGTTTCGACATAGTCTCAAGACATGGGCACCGAACACGACCACTTAGAGCCACTTCTCTCACCACTTGAACAGCACATCGTCGAGATCGTTACAGAGCTGAGCGCGGCGATTGCCGAACTCGCGGTTGAAGATGACGAGGAGCTGCCCCTAGCGGAGTTTGATCAGAGACTTTTACTCGAACACGCGCAGGTGATCTCGAGATATGTCCTTGCACAGGCCGCGGCACGCGCCTTTCCCGATCGCTACCGCCTGATCGGCAGAGCTGTACCCGCGAGAGCTCCTGATCGCCACGATCATCACGACGACGGTGAACATGATGAGGAAACACACCAACATCATGTCGCCGATCCCGGCGCAGCCAGGGCTGCGCACAAAAGTGGCCGCGCGATCATCGGCGAGCACCCCTGGGAGCACGATCATGAGCATGGCGATGCCCACAGTCATGCCGACGAGTGGGAGTGGGAGCCGATCGACGAGGAAAAGACCGAAAAATAAGCGCGTCTGATCTTTCGCGAATCAGTTCGACGTCAAAGGTTGGCCCAGCTAGGTTGATTTGAAGACATCCGAGCACACCTGAGCGCTGACTTTGGCAGGCGCCCATCATCTCGTGGTGTGTAGTGACAGGGGAGATCCACATGGACATCGAAGGTAGAACAACGGGAAGTTACGTCAAAGACCCCCATCTTGAATGGGTGACCAAAGAGGGCCTGCCACTCGTGCGCGGCTTCGCGGTCAATCTGATGGAGGTCGAGACCGTGCCATGGGCGCGCTATGACGCCCGTGGTGCGATCCTCAAGGTCGATGGTGCCGGTGA
>DATLTI010000024.1:0-1012 GCA_035533675.1 Acidimicrobiales bacterium
TGTCCACCTTTGTGTCCGGGCATGTGAAACGAGACTTGCTCGCTCTCCTGGACTGCTTTGATATGCGATTCGAGTATGGAATCGTGCTCGGGGCGATCTATCGGTTGAGACATGACCTCGTTGCGTCGGTGAGAATTGCAAGTCCAGCCTCAAGTGTCGCCTCATCAATGTTGAGTGGCGGCAAAATCTTCAAGACGGTGTCGTTTCTTCCCACTCGCTCAATAATCAGGCCCTCAGCAAAGCAGCGCTGCGAGATCTCACGTGCAAGCTCGCCGTTCGGATCAATCGCCGCGGTGTCTGCACCCCAGAGCATTCCGATGCCCCGGATTTCGATCCGCTTGTCAATTGCGTTGAGCCGCTCAAGACTGGTCTCGATCGTTCTCTCGTGCTTTGCAACCTTTTCTGAGATCTCTTCTATCTCAAAGAGCTCCATGGCGACCGTCGCGGCTATGAATGCGAGTTGATTGCCCCGGAAGGTGCCGGTGTGTTCACCGGGCTGCCAGGTGTCAAGTTCGGGCTTTAACAACGTGAGCGACATCGGCAGACCGTATCCGCTGATGGACTTTGAGACCGTAACGATGTC
The DNA here is from genome assembly GCA_035533675.1 of Acidimicrobiales bacterium. Classification (GTDB taxonomy): domain Bacteria; phylum Actinomycetota; class Acidimicrobiia; order Acidimicrobiales; family Bog-793; genus CAIVND01. The sequence goes on from DATLTI010000024.1 coordinate 584, forward strand.
TGGCACAATGCCCGCGCGCTCGAATGAAAAGAACGGCCCGGTGCGCCCGCACCCTGTCTGGATCTCATCGATGATCAAGATGATGCCGTGGTCGTCACAGATCGTGCGGAGCTCTCGTAGCCACGCAATCGGTGCAACGTTGATGCCACCCTCGGCCTGAATTGTCTCGACGATGATGCCAGCGGGAAGTTCGATCCCAGAATGCGAGTCGAGCAATACGCTCCTCAGATAGGTCAGCGTGTCGATATCGCTCATCACGCCCGAGGGGAAGGGGAGAAAGGTGACGTCGTGAAGAGGCACTCCGGCAGCTTCGCGGTGTGTGCGGTTCGCAGTCGCGGAAAGACTGCCGAGACTGTCGCCGTGATAGCCGCCCATGAACGAGAAGATGCCCGTTCGTCCGGTGACGTTCCGGGCAATCTTGAGCGCCGC
>DATLTI010000025.1:0-1033 GCA_035533675.1 Acidimicrobiales bacterium
GTGACCCCGCAACCATTTGTATTTCCGCATGGCCCAACGAACCAGACGGTCGTTGAGACGTCGCAACACCAACAACAACATCGAGCGGTAGAAGCGCCCGTAGTAATTGACCCAACCCTGCACGATGGGGTTGAACATGCGTGCAAGGTCCGAGAGGGACTTGTCGCTGCGCCGAGCGATGTGCCAGGAGCGAATCTCTCGCCCTATCGCCCGCTTGGCGTCGTCGGAGACCGCCGGAGAGAAGTTCACGAAATAGTGCCCGTGCCTGCTCTTCGAACGTCGAGGACGAAACGTGTAGCCGAGGAACGTGAACTGCTCGTGCTCATAAGAGCGCGTGCGGTCCGAGTCCTTGCAGTACACGATGCGGGTCTTGTCCGGATGCAACTCCAGACCGACCTCCGCCATCCTTCGGGCGATGGCCTCCAGGACCTTTCGGGCCTGGGCCTCGCTCGTGCAGTGTGCCACTGCATCATCCGCGTAGCGCTCGAACGGGCAGCCCGGAAACTGCTTGGCCATCCATCGATCGAACGCGTAGTGGAGGAACAAATTAGCCAACAACGGCGAGATCGCAGAACCCTGTGGGGTGCCCCGATCCCTCGCGACCAGGGTGCCGTCCTCACGTTGCAGCGGCGCTTTCAGCCACCGCTCGACGTAGAGGAGGACCCAACGCAGGTCCGTGTGTTTCGATACCGCCTTCAGCAAGAGGTCGTGATCGATGCTGTCGAAAAACGCTCGGAGATCGAGATCGATCACCCAGTCGTATTTCCAACACCGTTTTCGACACGCACCCACTGCGTCCAATGCCGAGCGCCCGGGCCGATAGCCATAGGAGTCGGGATGGAAGAACGGCTCCACCTCCGGCTCCAGGTACATGCGCACCACAGTCTGGGCAACTCGGTCGGCCACCGTGGGCACGCCGAGGATTCTCGAACCCCCTGTCTTCTTCGGTATCTCCACCGCACGCACCGGCGGCGGGAAATATGTCCCCGACGACAGCCGATTCCAGAGTTTGTAGAGGTTCCCTTTGAGGTTT
>DATLTI010000026.1:0-5463 GCA_035533675.1 Acidimicrobiales bacterium
GCTCTCGCGGTCGCTCCTGACCGAGTGCAGGCAACGATCGCCGCAGCTCGCTCCTCCATTGCCGCGCGCCAAGCTGAACCGGTGATCGCTGCAGTCACTCGAAATGCCGGACTGTTCTTGCCCGATGCCTCTTGAACTCCAAGCCCAGAGCCCCAGCGCTGATAGTCGAAGTACTCCTCGGTCTTTCTGACAATCCTGTCCATGGCACGCACGACGCCTACCGGATCATCCCCGATCGCAGTCTCACCGCTCAACATGACTGCGCTCGCACCGTCGAGCACCGCGTTTGCAACATCAGTTACCTCTGCGCGCGTGGGAACCTGCGAGTGCGTCATCGATTCGAGCATCTGGGTCGCAACGACTACCGGTGCGGCGTACCTGATTGCAATTCGAACGATCTGTTTTTGTAGATGCGGCACGTCTTCGATGGGCAGGCGAACGCCGAGATCACCTCGAGCGACCATGATCGAGTCTGAAACCTGGACAATCTCTTCGAGGTTGTCAATGCCCTCGGGAGTTTCGATCTTTGCCATCATCATCACATCAGGCCGTGAGAGGACGTTTCGCGTCGAAACCATGTCAAATGCTGTCCGCACAAACGAGACCGCCAGAATCTGGAAGTTCTCCTCGCGAAGAGCTTCGAGTCGTGCACGATCTTCAGGCGTCGGAAGCACATCATTGACAAGCGAGCTCGGCAGGGAGAGACCGGGTTTCCCCATCACCGTTCCGCCCGAGATCACTCGCGTCTTGGTCATTGGCCCAGGGGTGACAACCTCGAGTGAGATGCCTCCATCTCCAATGTGCACCTGATCGCCAGGAAGGAGGAGATGCAAAACATCGTGACGTTCAACCGCGATACGCACTGCGCTCGAGGTATCCTCAAATGCTTCGACCAGATCGATCTCGTCTCCGAGTTGCAGAGATACGGGACTTGCGCCAAACGATCCCGCGCGAATCTTTGGTCCAGGAATGTCGACCATCAGAGCGTTCATTGGCGCGAGCTCTCTGACGTGGCGCAATCGCTCGATCCCCGAGGCAATATCTCCGTGGGCAAAGGAGATACGAAAGACATCGACTCCTGCACGAACAAGGTCAAGGACAATATTGTCTGCCGTCGATGCCGGCCCGAGTGTTGCCACGATTTTGGTGCGCCGCACGTTAGAACCCTCTCTCTTGGCTCTCATCGTAGATGAGAATCGGCGCGCTTCGTCAGGCGCCCGAGTCGAATGTGATACCGAAGTCCAAGTTCCGCGATGAGCATCGCTCCGACAATCAGCGCGCCCCCTGAAATGACAGGCCCACTCAGATGCTCGCCTCCGAACCATGCGACAAGTCCTGCGAAGACCGGTTCGAGCGTAAATACGATTGCCGCGCGCGTCGGAGAGATATACGACTGCGCCCACGCCTGAACGACAAACGCGAGCGACGTCGCGATCACGGCTGTCGAAATGACTCCGAACCAGGCCAAAGCCCCGTGCGCAATGATCGAAAAATGCGGAGCGCTACCGAGTGTACAGACGACCGAAACGGTGAGTAGCTGGAAGAACGCGAGCGCGTAGATTTCCTCACCCTCTGACCAGGCTCCGAGGCCGACGATCTGAAGCGCATAACAGATGGCGCCGAATATCGAATAGCCCTCGCCAAGTCCAAAGCTGATTCCAGTCATCGAAAGCACACCGAGACCAAGCGTCGCAACGATGACCGCAACAATCGTCGAGGTCGAGGCACGATGGTGCAACATGGGCCACGCAATGATCGGGGTGATGATGACGCACAGTCCCGTTAGGAAGCCCGAAAGTGCAGCAGAGGTATAGCGGAGGCCAAGCGTCTGAAAGATATAGCCGCCGCTCAATGCAAGGCCGAGAACGGCTCCGTGCATCAGAGTACGCGAAGAAATCCTCAACAGAGAGCGTGGGCGGAGCAGAACGAGAACGAACGATGCAATCCAGAACCGCAATGCGAGAAACCCCATCACTGGCATCGTTCGAGTTACGTTCTTTACCAGAAGAAATGTCGAGCCCCACGCGGCGGTGACGAACACCAGCAACACAAGACCAAGAATTTCGCGACGCGTGTGGACGCGCACCTGCATGTTCATGTCGACCCCGTGACTCAATTTTCTACGCGGGCCTTAGTGCAGCCTGTGCCCACCAATGCTGAACTATCCACCCCTCACCGGCAACCCGACCTAACCTAGCGCTATGTGTGGTCGATACGTGCTGGCGACACCGGTCGGCGAACTCGCCGCGTACTTTTCTGCCCAGATGTCACCCTCGCTCTCGAACAGCTTTCACCCCTCATGGAACATTCCCCCCACAACAGACATCATCGCGGTGACAGCAGACCGCTCCGGCTCGCGCAACCTCGATCTGTTTCGCTGGGGTCTTGTGCCATCATGGGCGAAAGACCTGTCCTTTGGCGCAAGGACCATCAATGCTCGAGCCGAGACCGTCGCGACAAAGCCCTCGTTTCGATCCGCGTTTCGCTCACAGCGATGCATCATCCCAGCCGACGGATATTTCGAATGGAAGACCACCGCAGGTGAGGTGAAACAGCCGTATTACTTCAATCGCCGTGATGGTTCACCTCTTGCTTTTGCCGGACTATGGGAGCGCTATGAACTCCAGTCTGAAGCTCATAAACAGCCACGGTCGGTCTTTACCTGCGCAATTATCACGACTGCTGCAAGCAGCGATGTCGAGGCCATCCATAACCGAATGCCAGCGATCCTCGATGGGAGAGACTCCTGGGGGCGCTGGCTCGACGGCTCCCTGAGCAATCGCGAAGAATTACTTGCAATGTGCCAACCCGCTCCTTCGGGCACGCTCAGGATGCAACGAGTCGCGTCCCTGGTAAATAGCGTCAGAAACAATGGTCCTGAACTGATCGAAGAGCTCAAGGACCGCCCGAGTCTCTTCTAGTTCGCCCGCAAGCTCGATTGTGAGCTGCTCGGGCACCGGCGGCGAATCACATCCATTTCAATGATGATCAGTGCAGAGTTATTCCGCGCGCGGATTTTCCAGCCGGAGTCTGAATGAACACGCTCGCGCCAACAAAAGCGACTCCGCGAGGAACAAGCACAATCGAGACATTTGGGTCACCGACAGGAATGGTGCCATTCGATACGAAATGTGTTGCGTGATACGTGCCAATCAAGACTGCACTCGCACCCGCAAGATGTGTCCCAAAGAGAACCACCATCGAACTCGGGGATCCGACCATCGTGCTGAAGGTGACATGGGTCAGCGACGGCGCAGCTCGGCTGAGATAGATATAAGAGGCGCTTGATGCATCAAAAGGCGCGCACCAGATCTCGTTACATGGCTCGATGATGAACGGGCCCGATCTCCCCGGAGGAATGCGCACCGATAACGACGTGCTGTGAACGCTGCGGAGCGATCTGCCTGAAACGGTCATCGAGTTGCTCGGTCGCACCACATTGACAAACCGGACAGTCGTCACTCCGAGCAAGTCCGTGCCGGTCACGGTGACAAAACTGCCTCCGTGTTCGCTGCCAGAGGACGGAGAGAGAGCTGTCACCGAGGGGACCCCGAGAAAGGAGAAACCCTTTGGCTTCGAAAGACCCGCAGCACTTTGCACTGTCACTCCGTCTTTCAGCACCTTTCCGGCGAGGCGAAGCGCCATCGGCGCTTCGAGATCAATCTCGTCATCTGTAATTGATCTGATCTTGATCTGCTGTGAATCAACACGGTCCGCGGGGCCGAAGTTGACCCAGTCAAGGGTATTCAGACTGAATCCATGGCCGATGATCCGTACGAGCGTCCGACCCTTTGGCGATGCAGGGTTCGGTCGGATCGCCAAAATCGACGGAGTTGGGGCGTAGTCATATTCCGTCGCGCCGGGAAAGACCTCGACCGGTCCGCTCGAGGTGATTGTCCCAAGCGGGTTATAACTCACTGACCCTGTCAGAACCGGAAGAATCGTCGCCTGAGCGCTCGCACCATTCGCGTTCGATACGACTACCTGTGTCTGACAAACCGTCGCGGGCGAAAACCCGGAACCTGCAGCACACGCCGTCGATCCAATCTCGGGAGGCACTGTTGCAACGAGAAGATAGTCTGACACGACCTTTATGGAAGTTGCTGGTTGTCCACCGATCGTGACCACTGGCGTGCCGACTGAAAATCCACTCCCATAGATCGAGATCGCGTTGCCCCCTGCCAGATTGCCTGCCGAGGGATTCACTCCACTCACACTTGGCACAACAAATGTCCCCGACTCGCTGACATATTCAAATACCATCTTCGAACTCGCGATCGAGGTCGCCGAACCTGTGACTGTCGTTTGTGTGATGCTGACCGCTGCCGGGCCTGCGGACGAGAGTGACGCGGCTGATGGCGTTGTCGTTGCCGCAGGTGTAACAGCCGAAATTGTGGTAGCGCTTGTCGAGATCACCTTTGCCGACACGCCGCCGACGGTCACCGTTACGGTAGCTCCCGGAGCAAGTTGCTGCGCGAGTGAGATCGTAACGGTCGTCGCTCCGCCGAGAGGTCCGTAATCAGGCGAGATGCTCAATGGGACCGGGCGCGCAACCACCACTGATGCCGCCTGCGCGGCCTGCGCACAGAGTGTGCTCGCAAGACCGGGCTGACCGTCAGGATTCGTCACGATCGGCGATCCGAGACCGCCAACCATGTTGTAACCAGGCGATGCCCGATACCCAAGACCCAACTGAAATGCATCATTGGTTCCAAGCGAGATGGCATGGAAGTTTGTTGCGTAAGAACTCGCTGCCGCCGCATAGAGAAGGGGTGGCACGAAACCAAGATCTGCTCCGCCCTGAGTCACTCCAAGTGCTGTGCATGTGGTGCCAGCCGACCCCGATGAAGCGATCTCCGCGAGTACCGCCGCCCAGATAGGCGCAGCCGCCGAGGTACCACCGATCGTCGTCCAGCCATTTTTGCCAAATGAAGTGGAATAGACCGTCATGCCAAGGACAGAGTCTGCAGAGGCACTGACATCGGGAACCTGTCGGTCGAAGGGCGCGGACACCCCGGGAACTCCAGAGCCAGACTGCCATGAAGGACTCGACCAGTTCTCGCTTGTTCCACCGCCTCCTGCCCCACCTTGTGACCCGGCGTTCCAGGCGATCTCACTTGAGGGGCCCAGCGGTTGGACATCACTTCGCAGTGAGGTTCCCCCGACACCAAGCACATAGGGCTGACTTGCGGGATCATCGACGGAGAGGTACGGAGCAACCGGACTGTTGCTGCCAAATGGCGTTGTTGCACAATCATCCGACCCGCTATCACCGGTAGCCGCAATGACTGTCTGGCCCTGCGCAGCCGCCTCTTCGAAGATGAAATTCTCGACTTGACGCGCACCGGGGGAGGTCGAGTCAAGCAGCTGCTCACATTCACCCCAGCTTGTCGTAATCAAGTTTGCACTATCGGAGCTGACAATGGCGTTGTAGGTGTCGAGCGTGCCAATCGTCGTATTCGG
>DATLTI010000027.1:0-3930 GCA_035533675.1 Acidimicrobiales bacterium
CGTACCGGGACTGCCGCGTCGTGAGCAGCGGAGGGCGGCCGCATGTGACAGGACTCGTCGCGGCCCATCGGCAACAAGCACCGACGTTCACGTAGTCATATTCCCTACGTGGTTCCCCGCTACCCTAGCAGCAAGTTTTCCCCCTGAGTACGCGCCCTGTTCCAGTGATCTCTGCTCACGCCAGTTTCGATGAGACCGACGCGGGCGCGTGGGCGATCGCGGGGTCCTTGACTGCTTGTCGCACTCGCGGAGGTCTCAGCAACGCGAGCGCGAAAAAGAACGCCACAACGTAGAACCCGACAAACAGCTTGAACCCGATATCGGTCGAATGAACCAGTGCTTGAACCGTCGTTGCGTTCACAATATGAGACGAGCCGAGGTAGATCTTCACGGCAAGCGCGGGTGGAAGCGTGATCTCAGCGACCACAAGCGCAAGGGTAAAACTCAGCGAGGAGGCGATATAGCGAACGGTGTAGAAGATTCCTGATGCTGCGCCGGACTTGCCGGCTGGGAATGAGGACATGACCGCCTTGACCAGCGGTGGCCAGGTAAATCCGTTTGCGATGGACATCAAGATCAGCGGCATCACCACCGAAATGATGTTGAGCTTTGGTCCAAGTTGAGCAAGCCAAACCGCCGCGCTGATCAACAGGACCAAACCGAACAGCATCGGACGCGCGGATCCAAACCGGTCAGCGATATGTCCACCAAGTGGAGCAAGCACGACCTGGGGAGCAGACAGCGGAATCAGAAGGAGGCCAGCGTCAAGTGGACCGAGTCTGAGCGCGCCCTGAAGGTAGAAGGCAAGCAAGAAGGTCGTCGCAAAGAATCCCGTTCCATAGAACAGCCCGATCGCGACTCCTATTCGATAATGCGTATTGCGCACCACGGCGAGATCAAACAACGGCTCGCCAATGTGAGTCTCAAGAACTGCGAAAAACACTCCAGAGATTGCAAATACGCCAAACAACGAAAGGATCCGCCATGATGTCCAGCCCCATGCGAGTCCCTCGGACAACGCCATCAACAGGCTCACAAGAACAACGGCGAAGGTCGCGATGCCGAGCCAGTCATTGCGGACTCTCACTGTTGGTACTGCCTGATTAGGAATTACCAACCACCCAAGCACCGCACCGATGACACCGAATGGCACCGTCACGAAAAAAATCCATCGCCAACCAAGAGCAGAGATGATTGCCCCACCGGCAACGGGGCCGACGATCGAGCCGACCACCCAGGCGGTGGCATTCGCCCCGAGCGCGCGTCCGAGCTCTTTTGGTGGAAAGACATCAACAAGAATTGGAGTTCCTGTTGCGACGGCAAAAGAGCCGCCGGCTCCTTGAATGAGTCGAAAGATAATCAACTGCGTTCCCGATCCAGAGAGTCCACACAAAAGCGTTCCAATGGTAAAAAGACACAGACCAAAGGCAAAACAGACTCTGCGCCCAGCCGAATCGGACCAGCGGCCCGCTGGCAACAAGAACACTGTAGTAGTGATGAGGTAAGCAGTAACAGTCCAGAGGCCAACCGTGATCGATGTGTGTAAAGAGGCGATAATGCGCGGCAGGCCGATGATGACGATCGTCGCGTCAAGGTTGGTTACAAAGGCAACCATTGTCACAACCGAAAGAATGATCCAACGATTGGCAGATTTTCGATCTGGAGCGTGGGCATCCATCACCGCAAAATGCTAGGACGTACTTCGACACCTCGCGTCGGCAATAGAGGGCAAAACCGGCAAATCGCTGGAGAGTCACTTTGTCCACATTGTGATTTTCGTCACTTTTGGACTAAGAACGTCATGACCAAAAGAAGTTGAACACCGACATCACGCGGCGCTTTGGGCGAGACCGGGGAGAGGGGTAGCCATGGATATCGCGATCGGCATGCCGGGGATGATTCCTGATGTCAGTTCAAAGATCATGAGGGAATGGGCACAACGCGCCGAGGCTCGCGGTTTTTCCTCGTTGATTGTTGACGACCGGCTGGTTTGGGGTGGTTATGACATCTTAATATCTGCGGCCGCCGCTGCTGCGGTCACTGAAAGGATCAGGATCACCGCAGCAGTTGTGCTCGGACCGTTGCGCGCCAATGTTGCTGAATTTGCAAAACAGGTCACGAGCATTGATCGGATCTCAGATGGGCGATTCGTCCTTGGCCTCGGTGTCGGTTCACGCGAGGACGACTTCCACGCCTCGGCAATTGATTTCCGTTCGCGCGGAAAACTCATGGACGCGCTCTTGGAGCGCACCCATGCAATCTGGCACGGAGAGGCAGAGCCGATTGGTCCTGCGCCAGTGCGACCTGATGGGCCTCCCCTGATCTTTGGCGGTAGCGCTGATGCCGCGTTCCGGCGACTCGCTCGTTTTGGCACCGGCTGGGTCTGTGCGACCTCTGGTGGACCGTCTGGAGTGCGAGAGGGAACAGGGCGCGCTCGCGCCGCATGGGAGAGCGCTGGCCGGCAAGGATCGCCGCGTATCCTTGCTTTGACGCCGAGATTTGCGCTTGGCCCAAACGGACAGAGCGCGGTGGATGGTTATCTGCGCGCGTATAACGCGTATCGCGGCGACGGGGTAAATCAACGCGCCGCTACTGCACTTGTTCACCCAGAACTCGTCCAGGAGCAAATCGCTCTCTTTGAGGCAGCCGGCTGTGACGAACTCATAATCAATCCGTGTGTTGCAGACCCAGATCAGGTCGATCTCCTCGCGGATGCAATCGCTGGACGCTGATCCAGATTCGCGACCTGCACCTTTGGCGGGCCATCGCCGACAACAGTGAATTCTTACTAGCTTTGTCCTATACCAAGGAGGAACCATGGGAAACCTAGAACTCAGTCTCGCGATCTACGCGAATCCACGATCGCTCCCCGTACTCAACGGAGGCGTAGCTCCACAGGGCATCGACCTTCACTGCTCGTCGCTTCACCCCTCCGAACTCTTTTGGCGCCAGCTCGGGTTCCAGGAATTTCAGGTCTCAGAGATGTCCATGTCGAGCCTTTTGATCTCGCGCTCGCACGGCATCGACGACTGGGTGGGGATTCCCATCTTTACCACCCGTCGCTTCTTCCACACCGGGGTACTCGTACGAGATGATTCGGGAATCACCGAGCCCGCGCAGCTTGCGGGAAAGCGCGTCGGCGTGCCCGAATACCAACAGACGGCCGCACTTTGGACCCGGGGAATCTTGCAGCATGAATATGGTGTAGATCCAAAGACCCTTCACTGGTACATGGAGCGCTCACCCGAGAAGAGCCACGGTGGCGCGACAGGATTTACCCCTCCTGAAGGAATCGACCTTCAATACATCCCGGTCAACACCGACATGGGCGAGATGCTCCGCAGCGGCGAACTTGATGCTGCCCTCCACTACCTCGCGGGAACCAACAATCTGGTTGATCGCTCAAATGCTCCGCTTGGAAAAGAGGGATCGGGAGTCCGTCACCTGTTTGACCACCGAACGGAGTCCGCACGCTATTTCCAAAAGACCGGACTCTTTCCGATCAATCACTGCCTCGTCGTTCGCAGGGACATTGCGGATCGCTATCCGTGGGTGATGTTGAATCTCTATTCCGCCTTTCTTGAGGCAAAACAGATCGCAGCCGCAGAGTCACTTGCAGGGAGTGCGAACTCGACGGCGGTCAACTCAACAGGTCTTGACCCATTTCTTGACACGGGACTGATTGACATCAAGACCCGAGACGCGCTCAAAACAGATCTCTTCCCCTACGGCGTCAGCGCCAACACCGAGATCCTTGAGACCATTACCGATTACTCATTCGAACAAGGACTCACCTCGCGCAAGCTCAAACTTGAAGAGATCTTCTACCCACCGACGCTTGAGCTCTAGCAGGCCCTCAGGGCCAACGTCTTACCGGGCTGGCCCCTAACATCAGGACAATGTCCACGACAACGGCACCGGCCAGCGAAA